>CACGJS010000001.1 GCA_902573385.1 uncultured Pelagibacteraceae bacterium
CTATTAGCAATATTTAATATCCTTAGCTGGACTAAAAATGAAGGTATTTTCTATGGTTTATTTTTATTTTTTTCATTAATTTTTACTTATAATTTTTCTAAATTTGATAAAAAATTTATTATTGTGGGGACTATAGTAGTTTTATTGTTAAGAATACTATTATTTAAATACTATGATAATCAATTAGATCCTGAATACTTTCAAATGAAAGACACAATTTCATTTGATATACTGCTGTTATTTGAAAAGTTAAAAACTATTACTTTTTATGCTTTAATCTATTTTAGCCAGAATCCTATTTATTTAATAACAATACCTCTTCTGCTATATATTCTTTATAAATATCCAAGAAAAGATATTGTTAATTTTATTTTTTATTTTTTAATATTAAACTTTATCTTTGTTTACTTAACGTACATGTTTAAAATGGATGAAGTTGAGTTACTTATTAAAGCAAGTATGAAAAGAGTAATTTTTCAGACTTCTGGTTTTTACTTTTTAATAATTATTATTTATATCAATAATTATGTTAAATTATTAAAAATTAATAAAAAATCATAGCTAAAATTTTTTATGAATATTCTTATATTAGATGTTTATCCTAAAACTACATACAGAATTTCCAAAGATCAAAATGGAGCTTATGGCACTGCTAATAATTATGGTGATGGATTTGTTGCTCAAATATTAAAAAGAATTGTAAAAAAATCAATAGATTTCCCCCAACTATTTGTAGTACAGACGTGTGGGGAGCTTATGAATTTAGGCCATGAAGTTGATTATAGTACCGAACTTGATTTAAATAAAGATTATGACCTTTATATCTTGCCATCATCAATAGTTTGTCATGAGACAGAATTGGAATACATAAAACTTTTAAAAAAAAATAATAAAAAAATAATAGTCATTGGTCCATTTGCAACATCAAATTTTCAACCGTATTTAAATGCTGGAGCGCACGTTATTAAGGGAGAACCAGAAATGTTTTTTCATAAATTTGATAAAACCGTTAATGATCTAAATGATTTACCTGCCATCATTGAAAATTTTACTATTTTTCCACTTGATGAGTTAAATTTTCCTGGGTGGGAAGTTATTTTTAAAAAATATACTCCCCAAATGAAATTTATTGGAAGAGGGGCCGCAATAACAATTAATTCTTCAAGAGGGTGCCCATATTCATGTCAATATTATTGTGTTTATCCACTTCAGCAGGGCAGAAAATTAAGACTTAAATCACCTGAACGTGTAGTTGAAGAAATGATTCATTTCAAAAAAAATTTGAATGTGTCTAATTTTTTATTTAGAGACCCAGTATTTACCTTGGATAAGAATCATACAGAAGCTATATGTAAAGAAATTATTAAGTCTAAATATAAATTTAAAATCTGTGTAGAAGTTCATCTAAAAAATATTGATGAAAATTTAGCAAAAATTATGAAAGAATCAGGAATTAATCTTATGTATGTTGGTATTGAGTCTGGTGATGAGGAAGTAAGAGATGATGCGAATAGAACCTCTGAAAGTAATTTTAATCAGGTAACTAAAGTAAAATTTTTAGAAAAATTAGGAATTAGAGTTAAGGCAATGTATATTTTAGGCTTACCAAAAGATACTTCTCGTACTTTTAAACAAACAGTTAAATATGCAAAAAAAATTAAATCTTCCTATGCTCAATTTAGTGTTTTTACACCTTATCCAGGTACTCCAATTTATAATGAATATAAAGATAAAATTAATGTAAAATATTTTGAAAATTTTACTCAGTGGGAATTAGTATTTGACCATCCAAATTTTAAAACAAGAGAAGTTACAGATTTGTTAAATTATGCGTATAAGGAATATTATTTAAATCCTAAATGGATTATAAAGTTTATATTAGATAGAATAAAAGATATTTATGAAGGTATTAATAACAGGTTATTCAGGTTTTCTAGGTAGTTATCTTTGTGAAAATTTATCAAAAAATTTTCAAATAATAAAAGTAAATTTAAGAGAAATACCTGAAGAAAATTCAAGTTCATTTAATACATTTCTTGGTAGGTTTTTAGATGCAGATGTAATAATTAATTGTGCCGCCAACCTTAAGCCAAAAACAAAAAAAGATATATTTATAAACGAAAATTTTCCAAAAAATTTGTTAGATTATTTGAAAAAAAAAGAGAAAAAACCTTTTTTTATTCACATAAGCAGTATTAATGTCCTGGTTAATGATAGAAAAGATTATTACACAATAACAAAAAAAAATGCAGAAATAAATCTAAAGAGTCAAAATATAGCAATTATTAGATTACCTCTAGTATATGATAAGATTAATAATATTATTCAAGCAACTGGAAATTTTAAATTAATAGAACGTTATTTAAATTTAAGATATTTACCTATTTATCCAATGATTTTTCCAGGCCATATTCATTATCCAGTTGAAATTAATAAAATTTCAAATTTTATAGAAAAAATTATCAATAACGGAAATTTAGGCCGTTCAATTTATAATATTGCAGGCAGTGATAAAAAAAGTTTATGGGATTTAATTCAAGAAATGGCTTTATATAAAAAAAAAAGATTATTAAAAATTAATTTTCAAATATTAAATAAAATTTTACCAAGCTTCATTAAAAAAATTTTAATTAAAAATTCATCAATACTTCAACAAATAATAGTTATCGACCATACAAAATACAAAGAAGAAAAAGAATATTTATAATTTTATAATAATTTAATTAGATTTCCAAATCCATGTTTTGGAAATCATGTATTTAAATATTGTGTCTAAGATAACACCTATTAAAGATGCATAAAGTGGATTTTTTGTAATTAAGTTAAAAGCTAAACTTGCAGATCCTATACTTGCAATAATACCAGGCAGATTAATTAAATAATATTTTGTTAAATTTATTATTAATTTATTAAGTGAATTTGCACGGTTGTCGTAGAAGTTCAAATAATTATTTGCTAGGAAATTTATTGTAGCAGTAAAAAGAGTTGCAAATAAATGACTTATATAAAAAGATACGTCTGCTAAATAATACATTCCAAATAAAATACTAAAATGAAATATAAAACCAATGCCTCCAATAATTATAAAACCTATAAATCTAGAAGAAATCATTCCATTAAACATATAAGATAATATTTGTGTAATAAAAGAAAATGCAACTTGTGAATTTAATTTTGAAGATCCATCGGTTCTAGACTCAAATTTAATTTCCTTTTCAATAATCTTAATTTTTTTTTTTTTATTTGAAAAAATAAGATCTAAAAGTACTTTAAATCCAGAATTAGCCAATAAAAAAAATTTTTTATTAAGCAAAGATACTTTTCCAGCGAAAAAACCAGTTAGAGGGTCTGATATATTTGTAGATAAAATTAATTGTAAAAATTTGTTAAAAAATTTACTTAGAAATAATCTTTTAGCAGAAATTACATCCATTTTTTTTAAATTTCTTACTCCAATGACAAGGTCATTAGCTTTAAGTTCATTAATTAAGTAGTTTATTTCAGAGGCTGAATGCTGTCTATCTCCATCCATTACAACAAAATATTCCCCCGTCATTGATTGAAGCCCAAATTTAATACTTTGAACTAAACCTTTATCACTTTGTCTTTGAAAGAGTCTTACTTTTTCATTTTTATCAAATTTTTCCAAAATATTATTAACAGTAGAGTCTGTAGAACCATCATCCACTATTATAATTTCATAATCTTTTTCCTTCATTTCAGATATGATCTCACTAATTAAAATAACAATATTATTCTCCTCATTTAGAGTTGGTATAATAATAGATATTTTTTCAGGTATAAATTTTCTCATATTTTTTTACTAAGTGTTAAGCTTAGAGTGCAATTCATCTGCCAATCTTAATGATAATTGTATGATTGTATATGTTGGGTTTGTATAACCGCCAGTTGTAAAGTTTGAACTTCCGGCAATATAAAGATTATTAATGTCATGTACTTTTAATTTTGAATTCACAACTGATATAGACTTATTTATTCCCATATTAGTACCTCCTAAATGATGATAACCTCCCATGTTTTTAAAATCATCTAAATTATATATATTTTCTTTAGCAGCTATTCTTCCAAGGTCTTCTTTAATACAGAAATTTCCAAATTCTTCCAAAAAAGTTTTAGCAGCTAAAAGAGATTCTTTTGATTTATTATAAAACAAATTAACTACTGGTATATTTAATTTATCTCTTTCATGAGGATCTAATTTAATTCTATTGTTTTTACTCGGTGGCTCTTCTATATTCATAAAAATATTTCCACATTTTAGGTCTTTTTTAAAAATTAGATGAGCAATTTTTTTTCCATATTCAGGCGCTATACAAAGAATATCTTTAATTATTTCTTTGTATAATTTTGTATCTTCTTTAGCATTCATATAAATTGCTGCACTCAATATTTTTTTTTCTTCTATTAAGTTTTTACTAGCCGCAAAATGTAAAGGACCATCATAATCTATAAATTGATCATTTAATTTACTTTTAAGTTTTTTTTTATTAATTAATCCTATTCCAGAAATTATCCAAGGGTGATTCATCCAATATTGGCCTACAGGTAGGTTTTTATTTATTAAGCTACCATTTTTCTCTTTAGTCCAAAGTAAAATTCTAGAATTTTCTATACCACCACAAGCTAAAATAAAATATTTAGATTTAATTTTTTTTGATGAATTATTAAATAAACATATTGCAGATTGTATTTTTTTTTCAGACCCTTCAAAATGTGATAGCTGACAATTTAGTATAAGGTGAATTTTTTTTGATTTTTCGATATAAGTCTTATATTTTTCTGCAAATCTTACAGTGGAATATTTAAATTCAATTTGATTAAAATAATTATTTAACTTAGTTTTTTTGAATTGGTTTTTTATGTTAAGTATAGAACAAGTTTTTGTATTATAAGGGTCTAGGTCTTCTTTTTTAATTGGCCAATTTTTAAAATTATATGCTTCCATTGGTTTAGACCATCCGCCCCAGTGTCCAGAAGTTCCACCTAATTGGCGTAGCCTACTAGAAGATAGATCTGCTATATTATCTCCAATAATTTTTCCATTATATTGATCCTGTGAATCTTCACTATATTCTGACTCACCAGCTTCTATTATTACTGATGAAATATTTTTTTTTTCTAGCTCTAGAGCAACGGTCATTCCAGCTGGACCACTCCCAAATATAACTACTGGGAAATTATTAAAGTCAATATCTTGAAATTTTCGAAAAATCATTAATCATTTTCATTTAAATACCAAACAAAATTTTTTCTCTTTTTTAATTTTTTTTTAAATTTATTGGTAATAAAATTAAAATTTAAAAAAGATAAAGAAAACAGCAGCATTAAATTTTTTTTTATAAAATTTCTTCTTGGTTTATTTTTATTCATCGTATTTAAATAAATACACGAAAAATAAGGTTTTTTTAATTAAAAACTACTTTACAAGTTTGGTTTTAATTCGTATATGGTGTGTGCCTGGTGATTATTGCGAAGGGGTAATACCCGATCCCATTCCGAACTCGGAAGTCAAGCCCTTCAGCGCCGATGGTACTTTGTCTTAAGGCACGGAAGAGTAGGACATTGCCAGGCTAAAGTATTATTATTATGAAAATTAAAAGCTCGCTTAAATCCCTAAAAAAAAGAGATCTAAATTCTAAATTAGTTCGTAGAAGAGGTAGAGTTTATATTATTAATAAAACAAACCCAAAATTTAAAGCAAGACAGAAGTAATTTTTATGGATATTCAAAACCATAAAAATAAATGGGATAATTTCATTAAATTTATGTTGTGGGGAACTGTCGCGGCAATAGTAGTATTAGTTCTAATAACGATGTTCTTATTGTAGGTTTCGTTTATGAAAATTACTTCAATTTTAGAAGATAAAAAAATCGAAAAAAGAATAGCTGTTACACCTGATGTAGCTAAAAAATATATAGGTTTAGGTTTTGAATTATTTTTACAAGAAAATTATGGATTGCACTTGGGTATTAGTGATGGTGAATATAAAGCAATAGGAGTAAATTTTCTTAAGGATGAAAAAGAATTAATTAATAGTTCAGATGTAATTATCCAGTTAGGTTTACCTTCAGATGATAAACTTTCATTAATTCGAGAAAATCAGATAGTTATTGGAATTTTAAATCCTTACGTTAATAAAGAAAAAATAGAAAATTTTACAAAAAAAAAAATTAATTTTTTTTCTTTAGAACTTTTACCAAGAATAACTAGAGCACAATCCATGGATATACTTTCTTCTCAAGCTAATCTTGCTGGATATAAGGCTGTGGTAGAATCATTTGCTTATTTCGAAAAAGCTATACCAATGATGATGACTGCTGCAGGAACAGTGCCAGCAGCAAAAGTATTAGTTGTTGGAGCAGGTGTTGCGGGCTTACAAGCTATTGCAACTGCCAAAAGAATGGGTGCGATTGTATTTGCAACAGATGTCAGAATGGCATCTAAAGAACAAGTAGAAAGTTTAGGTGGTAAATTTTTAACAGTTGAGGGTGCGGAAAATCTTGAGACAGAAGAAGGGTATGCCAAAGAAGCTTCTGAAGATTTTAAAAAGAAACAAGAAGACCTGTTAGGTGAAACTTTAAAAAAAATAGATATTGTAATTTGCACAGCTTTAATTCCTGGAAAAAAAGCACCAATAATAATTAAAGAAGAAATGATAAATAATATGAAAGTAGGTTCAGTGATTTATGATTTAGCTGCTATTCAGGGAGGTAATACTATTTTTACAGAAGTAGATAAAGTAATAGATAAAAAAGGCGTTAAAATAATGGGTGAAAAAAATATTTTAAATAAATTGCCAATCTCTGCGTCAAGTTTATACGCAAAAAACGTATTTAATTTTGTTGTAAATCTATATGATAAAGAAAATAAGAAAATTAATATTAACTTAGAAGATGAGATCATTGAAAAAACATTAATAAAATAAAATTATGGAAATAGACCCTTTTATATTTAGACTAAGTATTTTTATTCTTTCAATTTTCATTGGATATTATGTTGTATGGAGTGTTACACCTTCTCTTCACACTCCATTAATGTCAGTAACTAACGCTATTTCTTCAGTAATAATTGTTGGGGCTATCATTGCAGCATTGGCGGGAAATTCAGAAAGTATTTTTAACACTTCAAATATCTTTGGTTTTTTAGCTATATCTTTAGCTGCAATAAATATTTTTGGAGGCTTTTTAGTCACTCAAAGAATGCTTCAAATGTACAAAAAAAAGAAAGATAAATAATAAATATAAATAATTATGTCAGCAAACTTATCAGCAATTTTTTATTTAATTTCAGGTGTATTATTTATTCTAGCATTAAGGGGTTTATCTTCTCCAGAAACATCTAGACAAGGTAATTTTTTTGGGATTCTAGGAATGATAATTGCGATCAGCGTTACGTTTTTATCTGTAGGAAATTTTTCCAGTGGTTTTATTTATGTAATTATTTTTCTGTTGATAGGGGGCTTAATTGGAGCTTTTATAGCTTATAAAATCCCCATGACTGCAATGCCAGAACTAGTAGCTGGATTTCATAGTCTTGTTGGACTAGCAGCAGTTTTTGTTGCAATATCTGCTTTTTTAAATCCTGAGGCTTTTAATCTTGGATCTCCAGGAAATATTAAACTTGGAAGCTTAATTGAAATGTCTATTGGTGCATCAGTTGGTGCAATAACTTTTTCAGGATCTGTTATAGCTTTCTTAAAACTTCAAGGAATAATGTCGGGTTCACCAATAACATTTAAAGGCCAACACCCACTTAATGCCTTAATATTAATTTCAATAATAGTTTTAACTTATCTTTTATGTTCAACACAATCTTCAAATCTATTCTGGATATTGTTAGCTGTCTCTTTCTTAATTGGTTTCTTATTAATAATTCCAATCGGTGGAGCAGATATGCCTGTCGTGATTTCAATGTTAAATTCATATTCAGGTTGGGCAGCAGCAGGAATTGGTTTTACTTTAGAAAATAGTGCTTTAATTATTACAGGTGCTTTAGTGGGTTCTTCAGGAGCAATTTTATCATACATAATGTGTAAAGGTATGAATCGATCATTTTTTAATGTTATCCTTGGAGGATTTGGATCTACAGAACAATCTTCATCCACTACTAACAAAGAGCAAAAACCTGTTAAAAGTGGTAATGCGGAAGATGCAGCTTTTTTAATGAAGAATGCTTCTTCAGTTATTATAGTACCAGGTTATGGAATGGCAGTTGCTCAAGCACAACATGCCTTAAGAGAAATGGTGGATACTTTAAAAAAAAATGGCATAAAAGTTACATACGCTATTCACCCAGTAGCTGGAAGAATGCCAGGGCACATGAATGTATTGCTTGCTGAAGCCAATGTACCATATGATGAAGTGTTTGAACTTGAAGAAATAAATAATGATTTTGCTAATGCAGACGTTGCTTTTGTAATTGGAGCAAATGATGTAACAAATCCAGTAGCAAAAACGGACCCTCAAAGCCCAATTTATGGAATGCCAGTTTTAGATGTAGAGAAATGTAAATCTGTATTATTTGTCAAAAGAAGTTTGTCACCGGGATACGCAGGCATAGATAATGACTTATTTTACAGAGAAAATACTTTAATGTTATTTGCTGATGCAAAAAAAATGACAGAAGATATAACTAAGAATATTTAAAATTATATGACCACAAAAATTTTTTGTGATATTGCTGAGTTAGATCAAATTAAGAAATTTAACAAAAAAAAAATAGTTAAGGGTTTTACTACAAACCCTAGCTTAATGAGAAAAGCTGGTGCAAAAAATTATTCCAACTATTGTAAAGAAATTTTAAAAATAACAAGAAAACCAATATCTTTTGAAGTTTTCGCTGATGATAGTAAAAATATTATCAATCAAGCTTTAAAAATTAAAAGATGGGGCAAAAATATATACGTAAAAATTCCAGTAACTAATTCAAAGGGTGTCTTTTTAGGGAAAGTTATTAACAAACTTAATAATGATAATATAAAATTAAATATTACTGCTGTGTATACAGCTAAACAAACTTCTCAAATATTAAATAAAGTAAATAAAAAAACCAAATTAATAATATCAATTTTTGCAGGAAGAATGGCTGACAAAGGAAAAGATCCTGTTCCAGAAATTAAAAAAAGTATTAAACTTGCTAAAAAATTTAAAAATGTAGAAATTCTTTGGGCAAGTACAAGAGAACCATATAATTATATTCAAGCTAAAAAACTAGGATGTCATATCATAACAACTCCACCATTGATTATTGAAAAAATTGAAAAGTTTGGTAAATCTTTTTCAAATTTAACAATAGATACTGTTAAAGGTTTTTTGATAGATAGTAGAAAATCTAAATTTAAAATTTAACTACAATTTGTGAATATGAGCGTTGTATATTAAATTTAGATCGGATGATTTGATTTTTAATGGGTAAAAATTTTCTTCTAGTGAATTTTTGAAATGATGTCTTATAATTGAAATTAAATTAAAAATTGAATTTACATGTTCTGTAGCAATCAAATAATCAAGTTCACTACCTACAGGATAATTTTTATTCTTTTGAAATAAACTTACAATTAATCTTCCGAGTCTCCATGCTATTCCAGGATCAGTAGGAAGGGATATAGATAACACTCCTCCTTTTTTTAATTTATTCATCATTTGGAATAAAAATTCTTCAGGTGATAAAATGTGTTCTAGACAATGTGATATAATTATACGATCAAAACTTTCGTCTGGATAAGGAAGTATTTTTCCATCATATATTTTATATTTAACTTTTGGATTTTCTTTATGAAAAGCTTCAGCATATTCTGAAGTTTCAGCAATATGGTATTCATTATATGAATGTTGAATAAAATTATAATGTGGAGTATCACCAGCACCTATTTCTAAAATCTTATCATAATGGGAATTTTTTTTTTTAAACTTTTCTAAGTTTTTATGACCATAATTCATAAAAAAACCTTGCAAACCTACATAACAATGAGATTTATATTTTTCTCCGAGTTTTTTAAATACTTCTTTTTTATACATTTCTATTAAAGGGTATTATATAAAATTTAAAAATAATTTTTTATTTATATAAGTCAAATGATACAAAAAAAAAAGAAAAATTTATCTTTACAGTTCACATTTTTAGTGATTGCTTTTTTGTTCACATGGATGATTTTAGGATCCAAAAATTTAAATATATTTAATATAAATTGGACACTATATGATGATGCAACAACAGATTATTTAACTTGGATTTATTTTAAAAATGATATTTGGAGATTTCCGATAGTTGGTACAATTCCAAATTTTGGATTAAATGGAAATAGTACAATTGCAATTTCAGGCACTATTCCTTTTTTAGCTTTACTATTTAAACCATTAAAATACATAATAAATGATAACTTTAATTATTTTGGTTTTTGGATTTTTTTGTGTTTTTTTTTACAATCATATATTTCATTTTTATTATTAAAAAAAATAACTAAAGATGAAATTTATTCTTTTATTGGCAGTATTTTTTTTAGTTTAAGTCCTATTTTCTTCAACAAAATAGGCTATCATTATGCATTAGCAGGTCATTGGATAATAATTTTATCTTTTTATTTTTATTGTAATGAAAATTTAAACAAGAAATTTTCTTATAATATTTTTTTAATTTGTTTTTCTACTTTAGTTCATTTTTATTTTACAATGATGCTATCAATTATTTATTTTATAATTGTAATTTTTAATATTATTGAAAAAAAAAATTTATTATTTCATTTTAAAAAAGTTTTTCTTTTATTGATGATTATTTTACCCACAATGTATATTGTTGGTTATTTTGCAATTCCAATGCAAGATACTCTCGGATACGGATATGGTTTTTATAAATTAAATATATTAGGACCAATAGACCCAGTTGGTGGAAATTTAAATGGTAATATTTTATGGTCAAGATTTATTTCAGATATACCTAATGCTACAGCAGGTGAATTTGAAGGCTTTAACTATTTGGGTTTAGGGCAGTTATTTCTTATAATTTGTGGAGCTTATTATTTTTTTAAAAATATAAAAAAAAGTGAAACAAGAAAATTTTTTCCATACTTTATAATTATTTTTATTATGTTTTTATTATCAATTACTCATAAAGTTGATTTTGGAACTTATAATATAATTAGCTTAGATTTAAATAAATATGTTCTTGCGGCGCTTAGTTGGATGAGAGCCTCAGGAAGATTTTTTTGGCCTATTTATTATTTCTTAATTTTTTTTTCTATCTTTATTATTTCAAAAAATTTTCAAAAAAAAAAAAGAATTTTATTTTTAGCTATTTTACTATGTATTCAAATTACTGATATATCTCCAGGTTTGAAAAATTATTTATTTGGAAATTCTTTTAATAAAAAAGAATATAAATTAGAGGATCCAATTTGGAGCAAAATAAGTAATGATTATGAAATAGTTACTTCTACATACATTAAAAATGGGAGTAACGATTTTTTTAAAATAATTGGGTTTCTAAATGACTATACGCCTAAAACAGAAATTGCTTATTTGGCTAGATTTGATAGAGGGAAATTAATTGAAAATAGGTATAACAACTATAAAAATTTATATGAAAATAAAATAGATATTAAAAAATTTTATGTAATTAATAACCATGGCCATTTAAATCATTTAAAATTTCTTACAAAAAATAGCAAACATGCAATTTTAAAGCGAAATGATATTTGGTTATTGCTTCCTGATAAGTTTGAATTAATGAACGAAAAAGATTTTTTTAACCTTAAAAAAGTTGAAATGAAAAAGTTAAACTTGAATAATAAAATTAATTTTACTTATAACTCTTTAAATGAATATTTAAGTATATTTGGACTTGGATGGACATACGATTTGTCTTCAAATGGTATTTGGACAGATGGAAATAACTCAACAATTTTATTTAATGTTGAGACACTTTCTGAGGGAATTTATTTTATTGAACTTGAGATAATGCCAAACCTATTAAAACCCGATCAAACAATCGAATTATTAATTTATGGCCAGGGGATATCTAAAAAAAAAATTAAATTTGATAATTTAAATAATTTTAAAAATAAAATAATAGTTAAATTTGATAAAAAAAAAATAATTGATGAGAAATATTTACTTTTAAATTTAAATATAAGTGGAGCAGTTTCAGCCCTTGAAGTAAGAAAAAGTCCCGATGTTAGAAAACTAGGTTTAAAAATAGACTCGCTAAAAATTACCAATTAAAATTCTGTATATTTCCTAAATTAAATAATATAATGGATATAATTTGATAACAGTAAAATAGCAAAACCTTAATATGAAAATTTTTATTTTTGATCCATATAAGAGTGGAAATTTTAAGATAAACAAAGATCAAGCAGGAGGTTATGGCACATCTAACGAGATAGGGAATAATATTTTTTCATTAACTTTAGCGGCATTTTTAAAAAAAAATATAAATTATGCTCCTATGTTTGCAATTTATACATTTGCTGTATTAAAAAATAAAGGTTTTGATGTTGAATATACAAAAAGTTTTAACGATATTAAAAGCTGTGATTTATGTTTAGTGACTTCATCAATAGTCTGTCATGAAACAGAAATATATTATTTAAAAAAACTAAAAGAACAAAATATTTATACAGGTGTTATAGGATCTTTCTGCACTACATTACCGGAACCTTATCTAAAAGAGTCTAATTTTGTTGTAAGTGGAGAACCTGAGTTTTTTTTTCTTAATGAAGAAGTGAAAAAAATTATACATGAAAAACGATCTGGTATTTTAAAAAATATAAATAATAATAAACTTGATGATTTACCATATCCATCTTGGGAGCAAACTTTTAAATACGGCGGTCCAAGAGCTTTTTTTATTTCTTTATTTAGAAAAACTATTCCAATTTTATATACCCGAGGCTGCCCATACTCTTGCTTTCATTATTGTACATATCCTACTCAACAAGGTAGAGCAGTTAGAAGAAGGTCAGTTGAAAACTTGATTGGGGAAATTAATTTTTGGGCAAAAAAATATAATATTAAAAATTTTCTTTTTAGAGATCCAGTTTTTTCTATAAATAATAAAGTTACACTTGAAGTGTGTAAAAAAATAAAAGACTCTGGACTTAAAATAAAATTTGGTATTGAAACACATCTAAATAATATATCTTTAGATTTAGCAAAGGAACTTTACGATTGTGGCCTTCGATATGTAGAAGTTGGGATCGAGTCAGTAACTGATGAAGTAATTACTGCGTCTAAAAGATTTTC
The DNA here is from genome assembly GCA_902573385.1 of uncultured Pelagibacteraceae bacterium. Lineage (GTDB taxonomy): Bacteria > Pseudomonadota > Alphaproteobacteria > Pelagibacterales > Pelagibacteraceae > Pelagibacter. The sequence goes on from CACGJS010000001.1 coordinate 13,261, forward strand.
TATCGAAAAAGAAAAACAAATCAGTTTAATTAAAAATATTGAAAAAATTGGAATAAAAATAAAAACTATGTTTATTTATGGTCTTCCACTTGACGATCTAGAAACTTGTCAAAATTCTTTAAATTTTGCAAAAAAAATTAATTCATCATACAGTCAATATAATATTTTTACCCCTTATCCTGGAACTCCAATATATAAAGAATATCAAAAAAAAATAATGTCAAATAAATATGAAGATTTTTCACAATCCAATTTAGTTTTCACGCATGAAAAATTAAGTAAGCAAGACCTATCAATGATGATAAGTAAAAGTTATAGAGATTATTATTTACGCAAAGAGTATTTTATAAAAATGTTTAAAAATTTTTTTAAACAAATGTCTATTAACATTTAAATAAATGAGTATATCAGTAATTATTCCATGTTTTAATTCTGAAAAATATATCTTAAAAAATATTGTAAAATTAAGAGACCATATAAATAAGATAAACTACAAATATGAAGTTATCATTATAGATGATTGTAGTATTGATAAAACTTATGAAGTTGTAAAAAATTTTATAATTAAAAATAAAAATATCAGAATATATAAAAACTATTCAAATAAAGGTAAATCATATTCATTAATTAGAGGAATAAAAAAATCTAAATTTAATAAAATAATAATTATAGACTCAGATCTACCTTATTTTTCAAAACTAAATATTTTAATTAAAAAATTGAGTCATTATGATTTTGTTTTTATAGATAGAGGACATAAAAAAAGTAAAAATATTGAAAAAAATAAAAGTATTTATCAAATTACAAGAGCATCAATCGGTTATTTCATTAATTTAATTATTAGAAATGTATTTTCTATAAAAATTAGGGATACCCAAGCTGGATTGAAAGGATTTATTAAGCCAAAATATTTTTCAAAATTGAATTTTTTTTCAAAAAGATTTTTTTTCGACTTAGAGCTATTATTGTATTTTATATCAAAAAAAAAAAAATTATTTTCAATACCAGTATTATTTAAAGTACCAACAAACTCTACTATTAAAATTTTTAGTTTTAAAAAAAATTTTGAAGTTATTAAAGAACTTATTATTATCTGCTTAAAAAAAAAATATAAATGAAAAGATTAATAATTAATTGTGATGATTTAGGGATTTCAGAAGAGACTAATTTAGGAATTATAGATTGTTTATTTAATAAAAAAGCATCCTCAGCATCAATAATTGCTAATGGAATTTTTTTTAATCATGCAATAAAAAATATTAAGAATAAAACACCAGATAATTTTTTTGGTATACATTTAAACTTAACTGAAGGTTCAGCTTTGAGCAGTGATAGCTTGGAACTTCTAACTGACGAAAAGTTTAATTTTAATTACAAACCTTCTTCTTTTTTTTTAATGAATTTACATAGAAATAAAATGATTGATGACTTAATTTATTTAGAATTTAAAGCTCAAATAATTAAAGTTTTAAATGAAGGAATTAAAATTTCTCACTTTGATAGTCATGAACATATTCATCATTCACCATTTATATATAGAATTTTAAAAAAACTTGGTAAGGAATTTGGGATTAATAAGATTAGATTAGTTAAAGAATCAATTGTATTGAAAAATTTATTTAAAGATTTTAGTCATAAATTTGTTTCAAAAAATTATGTTAAATTATTTTTATTAAACTTTTGTTCTAAAAGAATTCAAAATAATTTTTTTTTATCACCAAATTATTTTTATGGAATATTGAATTCTGGAAAAATTGATAGAGATGAGTTTTTTCTATACCTTAATAATATCAAACAGGATAGCGTAACTGAACTTTGTATTCACCCTGCTAATGAATTTGTTTTTTCAGAAAGCAAAAAGAATGAATTTTCTTACAAAAAATTTACTTATAGTCAAAATAGATTGTATGAAAAAAAGTTATTATTTTCAGAGGAGTTTCAAAAAAATTTAGAAGATCAAAAGGTTAAATTAATTAATTATACTAACCTATCTTTTATATAAAAATTATTCCAATTATTGATTAAATTTTTAATTTTATTTTACTATTTCAGCTCTGGCGCTTTTTTCAACATTGGTGTGGTTTTTTCTTGCTATTTGATAAAAAGCAGGTTTTGGTGGTCGATTGTTAAAATCATATTGTGGCCAACGTTCCTTAGCATAGTAAATGGATTTACTTTCCTCACTATTACCTGTTGTTGGCAAAAGATAAAATCTTAATGCATAATACGCATCCCAAAAAAATTCTCCAGTTCGAATTCCTCTTATGATACGTCGTATTATAAAATTAGGATTAAAAAGTATGCATTGTAAGAAAAATTTTTTCATATATTTTTGAATGATATCAAAGCTAAGATTTTCGTGAGCAAATAAATCTTTTGCAGTATAAATCATATACTCATCCCAATCGTATGAACGTATAAGTCCTTTATTGACATAATCATTAAACATTTTAGTTCCTGGAAAAGCAATACAGATGCTAGCTTTCATCATATCTACAGGAATTGTTCGAGCAAAATCAATAGTCTCTTGCATAGTTTTTTCTGTATCAGCAGAAAGTCCAACCATAAAATAACCATTACTGTCTATTCCTGCTTTCCTAGCCATACGCACAGCTTTTGTGGCTTGCTCTACTGTAGCTCGACCACCTTTACCAAATGCTTTTAATACTTCATCACTACCTGACTCAAATCCAAATGAGACACGGTAGCATCCTGATCTACGTAAAGATTTAAAAAGATCATCATCAGCACTTTCCACACGAATACCATTAGTACATGTCCAAACCATATCAACACCAGAGTCATAAATCTTATCACACACTTTTCTTGCCCATTTTTGATCAGAAGTGAAGATATCATCTGCTAGCATAAATTCTTTGTACCCAAGCGATTTTAAATGTTTTATTTCTTCTACACAACGTTCAGGTGATTTTTTACGATATCCAAGACCTAATGAAATTTTGCTTGCACAAAAATCACATTTATATACACAACCACGAGAAAATTCTACTGTACTCATTGGAGTTCTTCTACATAGTAGACGAGATATCGTATGATAGTCTTTTACATCATAAAGATGCCAAGCAGGCATTGGCAATTCATCAAGATTTGTAATTAGTGGACGAGTGCCAGTTGAAAAAATTTTTTCATCTTCTCGGTAAAAAATACCTTTGATTTCAGATAAAGGCATACCGTCACAAAGATCACCAAAAGTATAATCAGCTTCACCAACAAGTACAGCATCAAGCATAGTTTCTTGAAGTGTTTCTTCTGGTAAAGCACTTGGATGTGGTCCTCCACCAACTAAAAAAATGTTCTTAGAAATATCTTTTATTAAAACACTTATATCACGTAACTGATTCATTAAAGGAGTAGTTCCAGTAATTCCAACAATGTCAGGTTTAATTTTTAGAACAAGATTACGAATTAGCTCATAATCATATGGTCTCCATGACATGTCTAATATTTCTACTTCGTGTCCTCTTTCTAAAGCTACAGCAGCAATTGTAGCCAATCCTAAAGTAGGATAAATTGGATTGACTACAGCAACTTTAGTTCCACCATAGCTAGGAGTGTAAGAAGGATTGATTAGTAAAATTTTTGCCATATATAAGATTAGTTTTATAGGAGATAAAAAATTTTTTCAATTATAATGTAAATATTAAGGTTTTCGAATTGTAAATTTTTTAAATTAAAAAGAGTTTTTTTATATAAATTTAATAGATTTAGATTTTGAAAACTATTTAATAAGCTTCTGTAGAAGTTATAGTGGTCAAATAATATTTTTTAAAAGTTGCATAAAACAAAAAAGTAAAGTTGTAATTGGTTGCGGGGGACGGATTTGAACCGCCGACCTTCAGGTTATGAGCCTGACGAGCTACCAGACTGCTCCACCCCGCGTTATTTAAATTCTATTTTTAAGTTTATTTAATTTTTTAACTCTTTTTATATTTTCTTGTAAAATTCTTTTTTTCTTTTCTGAGGGTTTTTCATAAACACTTTTTAATTTTACAACTTTAAAGAATCCATCACGCTGTAGCTTTCTTTTAAGAACTCTAAGAGCTTGTTCAATATTGTTATCTTTTACTTCTATTTTCGTAATTACCTCCAAAAAAAGTGATTAATTAACACTTTAAAATTTTGATGTCTATTAAATTTATACATTTATCTTTACTAATTCGCTTGTTTTATTTTATTTTTTTCTTTCTCTTTCTCTTTTTTTAATTTCTTTATTCTTCTTTCTGCTTTTTCAATAGCTTCAATTAAATCTTTTTGAGAAAAAATACCCATAGCAACTGGATCTTTTGGATTTAAATTATTATAGTTCCAATGACTCTTATTCCTAATAGAGGTTACCGAATTTTTAGTTATTCCAACTAATTTTGCTATTTGAGAATCTTTTAATAATGAATGTTGTCTGATTATCCATAAAGCTGAGTCAGGTTTATCTTGTCTTTTAGATAGTGGAACATATTTTTTAATTGTTTTATCGATGCTAGATATTTCAATATCTGCATTTTTAATCTGTAAATCTCTATTTTCATCTTTTGATGATTGTTCAATTTCTTCTCTCGTTAGCTGTCCAGATATAATTGGATTATATGCCATTATTCCTTTTGCAACTTCACCGTCGGCAATGCCTTGGATTTCAACTTCATGTAGTTTACAAAATTTTGCAATTTGTTTAAATGTTAAAGTTGTATTTTCAACTAACCATACAGCTGTTGCCATTGGCATTAATGGAGCATCAGACATTTATTTATTTTCAGATCTAAAGTTTTGGAATTTTTTATTGAATTTACTCACACGGCCTTTGTCCAAAAGTTTTTGTTTTCCTCCAGTCCAAGCTGAATGAGATTTTGGATCAATTTCTAGTTTCAATAAGTCACCTTCAGACCCCCAAGTCGATCTAGTTTCAAACTGTGATCCATCAGTCATTTCAACTTTAATTGTATGATAGGCTGGGTGAATATCTTTTTTCATATCGAGACTTATAGCAAAAGATTTTAAGAAAACAATTAAAAGTTACTCAATTTTTTATACATTTTTTCATTAATTGCACTACTTGAAGCTTTTATGTTAATATTATTGTTTTTTGATAAATCTACAGTGTTAACTATACCACCTGCTTCCTTAACAATTATTATACCAGCTGCAACATCCCATAAATTTAATTTATTTTGAAAATAACCATCATATCTTCCCGCAGCAACATAAGCCATATCAAGAGCGGCACTTCCAGATTTTCTTGTTGTTAATTCTATATTTGAACTTTCTTTTCCTCCAGTTGCAAATAAGCAGTTTTCAAGTTGCTTTTTTTTTGAAACTCTTATCCTCTTATTGTTAAAAAAAGCTCCATTATTCTTTTCTGCATAAAACATCTCATCTTTGATAGGATCGTAGATCAGACCTGATACAATTTCATTTCCAGATTTTAAAGCAATAGAGATAGCAAAATGTGGTACGCCATGTAAAAAATTTGTAGTTCCATCTATTGGGTCTATAATCCAGGTGTTTTCACTATCTTTATTTATCTTGGAACCATCTTCTTCGCTTATAATAGAGTAATTTTTTTTTGTTTTTACTAATTCTTCAATAATAATTTTTTCAGCTTTAGTATCTGCATTTGAAACAAAATCAGATGGTCCTTTAATTGATACTTGTAACTTTTCTATTTCACCAAAATCTCTTATTAAAGTTTTGGATGCTTTTTCACTAGCTTTAATCATTATATTTAAATTTGCAGATATTAAATTCATATAATTTATTTTTTTTTGATATATTCCATAGTTCTTGTATCAAGTATAATTTGATCTTCATTTTCTATAAATGGAGGTACTTGGATATTTATGCCATTTTCTAGAATTGCAGGTTTATAAGATGAGGATACAGTTTGACCTTTTAAAGCAACATCAGTTGTTGCCACTTTACAAGTAACTTGATTAGGTAGCTCAACCGATAAAGGCTTATCATTGTAAAAACTTATATTGACTTCTATATTTTCAGTTAATAACTTACCTTTTTCTCCAATAATTTCTTTCTTAATATTAATTTGTTCAAAAGATTTTGGATCCATAAAATAATAATTTATTTCATCATCATATAAATAATTAAATTTAGTTTCATCTAGTGAAGCTTTTTCTACTGATTCACTCGATCTAAATCTTTCATTTAATTTTGTGTTTTTATTTACACTCTTCATTTCAACTTGTGCGAATGCACCACCTTTTCCAGGTTTTACATGTTGCGTTTTCAAAATTTGCCATAGATCGTTCTTATATTCGATGAGCATTCCAACTCTAATCTCACTTGCGTATATTTTCATTTTAATTTTTTAATAGCTTCTAATGGTTTGTATTTTTTATTATTCCAAATGTAGCTTGAAATAGCTAAAAAGTTAGCTTTATTCAATAAAAGTTTTTTATAATTACTCAGTTTTATTCCACCGATAGCTACAATTGGAATATTGGTTATTTTTTTCGCTGAATTCAAGATTTTAAAGCTCGCATTGTATTTAGTTTTTTTTGTTTGAGACGCATAGAAGGCACCAAATGCTAAATAATCTGCATTATCTCTGATTGCTTTTTGTGCTAATCTAATTGAATTATGACAAGTAATGCCAATTATTTTACTTTTTAATATTTTTCTAGCATTAAGAATATTCATATCTTTTTGGCCCAAATGACATCCATCAGAATTTAATTTTTTAGCAAGTACAACATCATCATTTATTAAAAATTTTGTTTTATATTTTTTGCAGATTTTTTTAATTTTTTTTCCAATAATTAATTTTTTATTAAAAGAAACATTTTTAAGCCTAAGTTGAAAAAAACTTACTTTTTTTAACTTCAAAATCTTTATTAAATCATCGTAAAAAGATTCTCTAATTTTATTTGGGGAGATTAGGTAAATAAATTTTTTTTTGTTAATTCTCAATTTCTTTGGACCACTTTCCTTGAGCTGCCAATGTATTCATTTTTGCCCGATGATTAAATACTTTTTGAGTGCCTTCAATATCTCGGGTATTTTTTGACCAAAATTTCAGAGCACTTTGTTGAAGAGCTCGTCCATAAGAATAACTCATTATAAAATTAGTAGTATTGATTTTATTTATCAAATTTAGATTTTCTGTTGCTTCTATTTCTGATTGTCCACCAGATAGAAAAGCAATACCAGGTACATCTGATGGTACTGAGTTTTTTAGACACTCCAAAGTTAATTTTGCCACTTCTTCATTTGAAATTTTATCTTTAGATTTGTTTCCAGCTAAAATCATATTGGGCTTTAATATAATTCCTTTTAAATCAACTTTATGTAAAATAAGTTCTTCAAAACATTTTTTTATAACTTCAGATGTTTTTTGATAACAATCTTGAGCTGAATGATCACCATCCATTAATACCTCTGGTTCAACTATTGGAACCATATCACATTCCTGAACTAATGCTGAGTATCTAGCTAAAGCATGAGCATTAGATTGTATTGATAGTTTACTTGGATATTCTTTTGATATGTTATACACGCCTCTCCATTTAGTGAATTTTGCTCCAAGTTTGTAATATTCTTTTAGTCTTTCTCTTAATCCATCTAAACCTTCAGTAATTTTTTCATTTGGTGAGCCTGCTAAAATTTTAGCACCGGTATCAACTTTTATACCTGGGTGAGATCCCATACTTGCAATTAACTCTGGGATCTTATTTTTTTTTGAAGATGTTTGTTTTATTGTTTCGTCATATAAAATTACACCTCCAATACAATCTCTCATACCATTGGAGCTAAAAAGAGTTTCTCTAAACAACAATCTATTTTCTGGAGTTGATGGAACATTTACTGAATCTAATCTTTTAGTCATTGTTCCTGTACTCTCATCAGCAGCTAAAATTCCCTTTCCACTACCTAGAATTTTTAGCGCTATATTATTTAGTTCAGACATATTAATTTAAAGCTTTTATACCAGGAAGTTCTTTTCCTTCAAGATATTCTAAAAATGCTCCACCAGCAGTTGAAACAAAATTGAAATTATTAATTGCATTGATTTGGTTTAAAACTGCGATTGTATCTCCACCACCTGCAACAGAGTAAATTAAGTTATTCTTGTTTTTTTCAGTAATTTTTTTTGCAATTTCATAACTGCCATTGGCAAAATTTGGATTTTCAAAGTAACCCGCAGGTCCATTCCATAAAACTGTTTCACTATTTTCAATTATATTTTTAATTTTATTTATTGTTTTTGGCCCAATATCTAAAATTAAATCATCGTTTGTTATTTCATTAAGTTCTTTAACTTGTGACTTATCTTCTATATTTTTTCCCACCTTAACATCCTCAGGATAAATGATTGTACATGAATGAATTTTTGAAGTTTTAAAAATATCTTCGATAATAGATTCACAATTATCCTCTTTAATTGATTTTCCTATTGGATTACCTTTATAGCTTAAAATATTATTGGCCATACCTCCAACAATAATAATATTATCAAACCTAGGTATTAAATTTTTAATTATACTAATTTTTGTTGAAATTTTTGATCCTCCAATGATAAAAGTAACTGGTTTTTTAATTTCAGTAGTAACTTTTTTTAATGCATTTATTTCAGTTTCTAATTGAAGTCCGGCGAAAGATGGTAAAAAATCTGTGATTTTACTTACTGAAGCGTGAGCTCTATGTGAGCACGAAAATGCATCATTAACAAATAAATCAGCAAATCCTGCCAAATGTTTTGAAAAATTTAAGTCATTTTTTTCTTCTTGTTCATAAAATCTAATATTTTCTAGAAAAACTATTTGTTCTTTAGGGTCTTTAAATAGATCGTCTTTTTTTAATTTAAAAATATCCTCTTTAATCAGTGTAATTTTTTTATTAATTTTTTTTTCCAAATTTTCACAAATTGGTTTTAGTGAAAGGTCTTTGTTAACTTTTCCTTTAGGTCGCCCTACATGAGAAATAATTATAATTTTAGATTGTTTTTTAAGTAAAAAATTAATTATTGGTAATATTTTATCAATTCTTGTTTGATCTGTAATTATTCCGTTTTTTAGTGGAACATTTAAATCTAACCTTAATAAAACTTTTTTTTGATTAAGATTCTCTTGATCTTTTATATTGTTCATTAAGAAATCTTATGAAGATACTCAGCTATATCGCACATTCTGTTTGAAAATCCCCATTCGTTATCATACCAGGCAGATATTTTACCCATATTTTTTCCAACAACGTTTGTTAAGGTTGTATCAACAATTGAAGAAGCGGGGTTATGATTAAAATCTATAGAAACAAGTTTTTCTTGAGTTATGTCTAAAACTTTACTTTTTTGTTTTTTACTAAAATTTTTAAATGCTGAATTAATTTTTTCAATACTCAAATCTTTTTTTGTACAAAAAACTAATTCAACTAGTGAAACGTTCGGAGTTGGCACTCTCATAGCAACTCCTTCTAGCTTACCTTTAAGCGAAGGTATAATTTCACCAATTGATTTTGACGCACCGGTTGAGGTTGGTACTATAGATTGGCTTGCTGATCTAGCTCTTCTTGGATCTTTATGTGAATTATCTAAGATTCTTTGATCACTTGTAAAAGCATGAATTGTTGTCATAAAACCTTTTTCAATCTCAAAATTTTCATTTATTACATGAGCGACAGGGGCAAGACAATTTGTTGTGCATGAAGCAGCAGAAATAATATTGTCTTCTTTTTTTAATTTATTTTCATTAACTCCAAATACAATAGTTTTATCAGCATTTTTGCATGGAGCTGAAACAATTACTTTCTTTGCTCCATTATTTAAATGTGGTAATAATTTATTTTTAGAGTTAAATTTACCAGTACATTCAAAGACATAATCAACACCAAACTTTTTCCAATTGATATCATCCAAATCTGATTTTTGACTATAAGAAATTTTATTTTTATTAATAATTAGATGGTTTTTATCAAAACCTATTTTTGCATTAAATTTTCCATGGATAGAGTCGTATTTTAAAAGAGTCGAACAAGCTTCTGAATTTGTTCTGTTATTTATATGTTTTATTTCAATTTTTTTATTATTACTTTCAATAATTGTTCGAACAATCATTCTTCCGATTCTACCCATTCCATTAATGCCTACTCTTATTTTCATAATTTTTCTTTAATCTTATTTATTATATTTTCTGAATTTAAATTAAAGTGATTATATATTTCTTTATAAGGAGCACTTTTTCCAAAATCATTAATTCCAAAATTCAATCCATTAAGTCCTGTATATTTTTTCCAATAATTTGTTTCAGAAGCTTCTATAGATACAATTAGATCAGTTTCAGCTAAAATTTTATTTTTATAACTTTTATTTTGCTTATCAAATAATTCCTGGCAAGGCATCGATATTACTTTGGAGTAAATACTTTCTGTGGCCAATTTATGACTAATATCGCATGCTAAACTAGTTTCTGAACCAGTTGATATAATTGTTACCTTAATATCGTCTGCAGTTCTCAAAATCTCATAAGCACCTGAAGATGACTCATTTTTAGAAGAATTTTTAGTTCTCACAGGGCTAATTGCTTGCCTTGTTAAAGCTATTACACTTGGGGAATTTTTATTTTCAATAGCTAATTGCCAGCATTCAAAAGTTTCAATTAAATCAGATGGTCTAAAAACATTTAAGTTTGGGATTGATCTTAGGCTTGTTAGTTGTTCAATTGGTTGATGAGTTGGGCCGTCTTCTCCAAGACCAATAGAGTCATGAGTAAAAACGTATATTACTCTTTGTTTCATCATGGCTGCAAGTCTGATCGATGGTTTACAATAATCACTAAATATTAAAAAAGTACCACCATAAGGAATTAAATCACTGTGTAGCGCAATTCCGTTCATTATACCACACATTGCATGTTCTCTAACTCCATAATGAATATAGTTTCCAGAAAAATTTCCAGGTTTTATTATTCTCTGGTTTTTTGTTTTTGTATTATTAGAACCAGTTAAATCTGCAGAACCACCAATTAGATTTGGTAATTTAGACATTGTATCTAAAAACATTTCTGAAGACTTTCTAGTTGCAAGCGGTTTAGAATTTTTCAAATAATCACTTTTTGCTTTTTCGATTAAATTATTCAATGAATTTGTTAAATTGTGATTAGAAAAGATTTTCTTGTATTTACTTTCATGTTTTTTTGCTTTTTGAGAAGCTTTCTCTCCAATTTTTTTCCACTCCTTTAATAAATTACTTGGAATTTCAAAAGGGGCATATTTCCATTTTAATTTTTTTCTTACCAAGTTTATTTCATCTTCACCTAGAGGACTTCCGTGAGAAGATGCTTTGCCACTTTTATTTGGTGAACCGTAGCCAATAGTTGTTTTACATGAAATAGCAATTGGTTTTTTTGATTTTTGAGCTTTTTTCAAAGCTTTAAATATTTCTTTAAAATTATGACCATTAATATTTAAATAATCCCAACCGTAACTTTTAAATCTATTTTCATGATCATCTGAAACCGCTAAGTTTGTAGGTCCATCAATAGATATGGAATTATTATCAAAAAGTAAAATAAGATTCTTTAACTTAAGATGCCCAGCAAGACTTAATGCCTCATGGCTAATTCCTTCCATTAAACAACCATCGCCGGCTACCACATAAGTTTTATGATTGATTTTATTTTTTCCAAATCTTTTTTTTAAGATTTCTTCTGCTATAGCAAACCCAACTGCATTTGAAATACCTTGTCCTAATGGGCCAGTTGTAGTTTCAATTCCGGTGTTTGGATGATATTCTGGGTGACCGGCACAAATAGAATTTAATTGTCTAAAATTCTTAATATCATTTAATGAGACACTCTTGTAACCAGTCAAATATAATAGAGAGTATAGCAACATAGACCCATGACCAGCAGAAAGTACCAATCTATCTCTATTTACCCAGCTTGGATTTTTTGGATTAAAATTTAAAAAGTCCTTAAATAGGACTGTTGCAACATCGGCCATACCCATTGGCATTCCAGGGTGACCAGAATTTGCTTTTTGGACGGCATCCATTGACAAAAACCTTATGGTATTTGATAAATCTTTATGTAGTTTACTCAAAAATTATCCTATCTAGACTAAGAAGACTCAATTTAATATTATAAATATATATATATGAAAACTCACAGTGAAAAAGAAAAAAAATTAGATTTAGCTCTCGACAAGTTAAAAAACTTAAATCTCAAAGATCCAAATTTGATAAAAAATTTACAAAACTTAAGTTCACAAAAAAATCAATTAGAAATTGAAAAAAAAGAAATTGAGGATAAATATCAAAGTTTAATGGATGAACATAAGGTCTTAAGCCTGAAATTAGAGAAAATGAATAATAACAGAATTAATGAACAAAAAAAAGAAACAGAGTTTTCAGAAAAAATTGATGAATTAAATCAAGAAACAGATACTTTACTAGAGGAGATAGATAAATGGCAAATGTAAGCATTAAATTTAATGGTAAAGAATTCTTACTATCTTGTGATGATGGACAAGAAGAACATCTAGAAGAATTATCAATTAATTTGAACAATAAGTTTAATGATTTGAAAAATCAATTAGGAAATATTGGAGAGAATAAACTTTTATTGATTACTTCAATCAAAATAATGGATGAGTATTTTGAAACAAAAAAGAATATTTTTAAAAAAAAAGAAGAATTAAAAGATCTATCAAATAAGTTTAGAGAATTAAAATCTTTGGTTTACGAATATAAGGAAATAAAAGAAGATGAGATTAAACTTTTGAATGAAAGCCAGGAAAAAATCAAAAAAGAAATTGAAAAAAATAAAGAAGATTATGAAAAAATAATTGAAGCTGCTACTGACAAAATTGAAAATTTTGTTGAAAAAAATAATTTAGAAAATCCCATCCAATAAATTTGTGTTAAAATACAAATTAAGAAAAAATATTTTAAAACTTAGACAAGTAGCTAATGATAATGTCAAAATAAATTTTGATAAAATAATAAAATTATTAAAAAAAGAAAAGATTAATAAAAAAAATATAGGAGGTTATTATCCTGTAAATTTTGAAGTAGATGATTTACATATATTAAAGGAATTTGAAAAAAGAAAATTTAATATTTCTTTACCAATTATTAAAAAAAATTTTGATATGAATTTTTATAAATGGTCATTTGATATGCCTTTAAAGATAAATAAATATGGAATTCCAGAACCTAATTCAAATATTTTGATATATCCTGATGTTTTATTAGTACCTCTTGTTGCATTTGATAAAAAATTAAACAGACTTGGATATGGTGGAGGATATTATGATCGATTAATAGAGAAATTATCGAAAAAGAAAAAAATTCTTAAGATAGGTTTAGCTCTATCTGTTCAAAAAATTAATAAAGTTCCAATTAATAAGCACGATCAAAAGTTAGATTATATTGTAACAAATAAAAGTATTATAAAATGAGAATTTTTTTTTTAGGTGATGTAGTTGGAGTTTCTGGACGCTCAATGATTTTTAACAATTTATTATCGGAGATAGAAAATAAAAAAATTGATTTTGTTGTTGTAAATGGTGAAAATGCAGCTGATGAAGGCGTAGGAATAACAGAAGAAATATGTAAAGATTTTTTTAACTGTGGTGTAGATGTAATTACAACAGGGAATCATATTTGGGATCAGAAAGAAACTATGCTCCACATAGAAAAAGAGAATAGGCTTTTAAGACCTAAAAATTTCTTTGAACCTTCTCCGGGAAAAGGTTTTGGAATATTTGCTGCAAAAAATGGAATGAAAGTTGGTGTTCTAAATTTAATAGGAAACGTCTTTATGAAAAAAAGTGAAGATGTTTTTAAGATTGCAGAAAAATTTATGAAGGAACATGAACTAAAAAAGCATTATGATTTCTTAGTTGTTGATTTCCATGGAGAAATTACAAGTGAGAAGGTAGCTATGGGGCATTTTTTTGATGGTAATGCAACATTAGTCATAGGCACCCATACTCATATCCCAACAAATGATGCAAGAGTATTAAAAAGTGGTACTGCATATCAAACTGATGCAGGAATGTGTGGAGATTATGACTCAGTGATAGGAATGAATAAAGATAATTCAATTAACAGATTTTTAAAAAAAAAATCACTCAAGCATTTTCCTGCAATAGGTGAGGCTAGTTTGTGTGGTGTAATTGTTGATTGTGATATAAAAACAGGATTAGCGATCAAAGTAGAAAATTTTGTATATGGAGGGGAATTAAAAAATTCTCATTAATTGTTATGGCTGGTCATTCAAAGTGGGCAAGTATAAAGCATTCAAAAGGCAAGGCAGATAAACGAAGATCAAAAATATTTTCTAAACTGTCAAAAGAAATTAGTGTAGCTGCTAAACTTGGAGACAAGGATCCAGATATGAATCCAAGACTTAGATCTGCAATACAATCAGCAAGATCAGCAAATATGCCAAAAGATAATATAGAAAGAGCTATTGATAAATCATCAGCAAATTCTGAGACAAATTTTGAAAATTTAAGATATGAGGGATTTGGACCAGATAAAATTGCTGTTATTGTTGAAGCATTAACAGACAATAAAAATAGAACTGCATCTAATATTAGAACTATATTCCAAAAAAGTGGTGGAAATCTAGGAACGCAAGGTTCTGCGTCACATAATTTTACACAACTGGGAATTATTAAGATCAATAAACAAGAAGTATCAGAGGAAAAAATTTTTGAGTTAGCGATTGACTCTGGTGCTGATGAATGTATTTCTAATGAACATTATCATGAAATTCATTGTGTTAAAAGTGAAATTTACAATGTAAAAAAAAATTTAGAAAAAACAATTTCAAATTTTGTCTCGACCGAAATTGAATGGGTACCACTAACCAGTATTAATATAGAAAAAGATAAAGTAGAAACTGCAATTGAATTCTTAGAGACTCTTGAAGATGACGATGACGTTCAGAATGTTTACACAAATATAAATTTTGGAAATAACTAATGCTCATAATTGGTATTGACCCAGGTATAACAGGCTCTATATGTTTTTTTGAAGACGGTAAAATAAAAGATGTAATTGAGATGCCTAATATGTCTGAGGGTAAAAAAAACAAAAGGCAAGTTAATGGAGCTCAGGTATTTAATGAAATATCTTTAAGAATCAAAAATATAAAAAAAGAAAATATTAAAGTCATTATAGAACAAGTTTCGGCTATGCCAGGTCAAGGAGTAACGAGTATGTTTAATTTTGGTCAATCATTTGGAATTTTAAAGGGCATATGTTCAGCCATGCAATTACCTTTGTATTTTGTAAGACCTGCTAAATGGAAAAAATATTTTAATCTTATTAATTCTGAAAAAGATGCAAGTAGAACTAAAGCTATAGAGATATTTCCTTATTTTTCTAACCATTTATCTAGAAAAAAAGACTCTAATAAAGCTGATGCGATCTTAATTGCGAGTTTTTATTATGAGACCTACAAAATAGAAGAGTAAATTAAGCTCTATTAAGACAAATTGATGACACATTTTAGTGTGAAATCTTATTAATGGAAGCCGATATCACATCTCAAGCAGTAGGACTTGCTTCAAATACTGATTTCTCATTATGGAGCTTATTTATACGAGCTGACTTCGTAGTTAAATCAGTAATCTTAATGTTAATTGGTTGTTCTATTTATTCTTGGGCAATCATTATTGAAAAATTTAAAATGTTTAAAAAGATTAATATAGAGTCCGACGAGTTTGAAGAAAAATTTTGGAAATCAAAATCAGCTGAAACATTTTACAATAATTTACCAGCAAATTTAGAAAATCCAATGGGATTGTTGTTTAAAGAATCTATGAAAACCTTATTGAAAGCTAAATCTAAATCAAACTTAAATGAAAGATTGAGCAGTATGTTGGAAGTTAATATTGAAAAACAAATGGTAAAGCTTGATAAAGGTTTTACCTTTTTAGCAACTGTTGGTTCTACAGCGCCTTTCATAGGATTATTTGGAACTGTATGGGGAATAATGAATTCATTTCAATCAATTGCAATTTCTAGAAATACAAGTTTAGCAATTGTAGCACCAGGAATCGCTGAAGCTTTATTTGCAACTGCACTAGGCTTATTAGCAGCGATACCAGCCGTTGTTGCTTATAATAAGTTTAATAACGATTCTAAAAAATACTCACAAAAGTTAGAAAACTTTTCTAAAAGATTTTTATCAATAATTTAAAATGACTTTTAAACTCAATCGTTCATCAAAGGAACCAATGAGTGAAATAAATGTCACACCTTTTGTGGATGTAATGTTGGTTTTATTAATTATTTTTATGGTAACGGCACCATTATTGACTGTGGGAGTTCAAGTTGATTTACCAGAAAGTTCTGCTGACTCATTACCAGAAGAACTAGAGCCATTAACATTGTCTATTAATTCAAAAGGAGAAATTTTTATTCAAGAATCTAAAGTAGAGTATGAAAAAATTGTTGCAAAAATATTGGCAGTATCAAAGAATAGAACTGATACTAGAATTTATGTAAGAGGCGATAAGTCAATAAACTATGGACGAGTTTTAGAAATAATGGGCATGCTATCAGGATCTGGATTTACAAAAGTTGCTTTAATCTCTGAGCCTTATAAGGAAAGGTAGTGTAAGTGAACAGAAGTATTTTTATTTCTTCAGGTTTTCATATTTTATTAGTTATAATTACAGCAATGAGCTTACCGTTTTTATCAAAAAAACCTATTGATCTTCCCCCAATAGTTTCGGTTGAACTTATTCAAATAACAGATCAAACAAATATTCCATTTGCACCAAAGGCTAAAAAAATAATTGAAAAAGTAAAAAAAAAAGAAAAAGAAAAGTTAGTTTCTGAGCAAGCTCCTCCTAAAAAAGTAAAAAAAGAAAAACCTGATGCAGTGCCATTACCAGATAAAAAGATTGAAAAAGTTGAAAAAATAGAAAATAAAAAACAAAATCCAGAAAAAATAGACAACGAAGTTAAACAAGTTTCTGAGTTTGAAAAAAAAGAGCTTTTCGACCCTAATAATATTGCTGCACTTATTGATAAATCCAAGGAAGAAATAGCAGAAAGCACTAATAAGCTAGATAAAGTAACTCAAGATCAAGATAAGACCATAAAATTAGGCGGTTTATCTTTAAGCGAAGAAGATGCTTTAAAAGCTCAAATTTTTGGGTGTTGGAGCATACCTTTAGGTTTGCCATATAGTGATAATTATATAGTTAGAATAAAACTTAAGTTAAAACCTGATGGATCTGTTATAAAGTCTGAAATATTAGATCATGCAAGAATGAATAAACCAGGACAAAAATTTTTTAAAGTTTTAGCTGAAAGTGCTTTAAGAGCAATCAAGCTATGTTCGCCGCTTAGAGTTCCTACTACTGGTTATGAAAGGTGGAAAGAGTTACAATTAAATTTTGATGCGAGGGAAATGCTTCAAGGATAAAATGAAAAGTATATATATATTAATATTATTATTTTTAATACCAATTAAAGCATTTGCTTTAATAGAGGTTGATATAACAAGGGGTAATCTAAGTCCATTACCAATTGCAGTATCTCCTTTGTCTACCGATAAAGAGTCTAAGAAAAATTTTGAAGTATTATTAAAAAAAAAAGATATTGGTTCCGCAATCTCTTCGGTAGTAGAAAACAATTTAAAACAAACAGGATTATTCAATACCTTAAGTAAAGATGCGTTTTTACAAAAACCAAATATTGCTCACTTAAAGCCTCGGTTTGAAGACTGGTCATTAATTAAAGCTCAAGCATTGATAACTGGTAAGGTAACGATTGTTAACGAAAAATTAAGAGTTGAATTTAGATTGTGGGATGTTCTAGCTGGTAAAGAAATGATGGCACTAGCTTTTACAACTGTACCAACTAACTGGAGAAGAGTTGGTCATATTATTACAGACAAAGTTTATGAAAGGCTAACTGGAGAAAAAGGATATTTTGATACTAGAATTATTTATGTTGCTGAAGAAGGACCAAAAACTAATAGAGTTAAAAAATTAGCAATTATGGATCAAGACGGTTTCAATAATAAGTATCTAACTCTAGGAAATGAATTAGTTTTAACTCCAAGATTTAACCCAACAAACCAAATGGTTACTTATCTATCTTATTTTAGAAACTTACCTAGGGTATATCTTTTGGATATTGAAACAGGAGTTCAGGAAGTTGTAGGTGATTTTCCAGGTATGACATTTGCTCCTAGGTTTTCACCTGATGGAAAAAAAATTATAATGAGTTTTGCAATGGATGGAAATTCTGAAATATACACTATGGATCTTGAAAATAGAGTGGTAGAAAAAATAACTAATCATCCATCTATAGATACTTCGCCATCTTATTCTCCAGATGGAAAATTTATATGTTTTAATTCTGACAGAAGTGGTTATCAACAAATTTATGTAATGAAAAGTGATGGTACTAATGTGAAAAGAATTTCTTTTGGTAAAGGTTTATACGGAACACCTGTTTGGTCGCCAAGAGGTGACTTAATAGCTTTTACTAAATTACATAAAGGTAAATTCTATATTGGAGTAATGAGAGTTGATGGAACAGGTGAAAGACTTTTGACAGAAAATTTTTACCAAGAAGCACCTTCATGGTCTCCAAATGGTAGAGTTTTAATATTTTATAGAGAGACCAAAACAAACTCTGAAGGGGAGGGATTTTCTGCAAAATTATGGTCAATTGATTTAACAGGGTATAATGAGAGGCAAGTACCCACAGAAACCGACGCTTCTGACCCATCCTGGTCATCTTTATTAAGTAATTGATAGCTAAATAGGTTGCTTTTTTAACTTGAAACATCTATTTAGTTGTGAAAAAGTTAGGTTATTCAATTTTAAGGAGCAATATGAACTTGAGCAAAATTTTAAAAAATATATTTCTAATAATGATAGCCAGTTTATTATTATCAGCTTGCGCAACACAAGTTAAAAAAACTTCTGGGCAAATGCAAGGTGATGTGTACACTGGAACTGATACTGTAAAAGAGTTAGCAAAAGGAGTTCCTGATAGAGTATTCTTTGCAACTAACGAAACAGTTTTAACAACAGCATCAAGAGACACACTTAGAAAACAAGCCGCTTGGTTAAGAAAAAATTCTAGTGTAAATGTAGTATTAGAAGGTCATGCCGACGAAAGAGGTACGAGAGAGTACAATTTAGCATTAGGTGAAAGACGAGCTAATTCTGCTAAAGACTATCTAATGACATATGGAATTTCGTCAGATAGAATTTCTGTAATTAGTTATGGAAAAGAACGACCAGTAGATTCAGGTTCAAATCCTTTAGCTTGGTCAAAAAATAGAAGATCTGTAACAGTTAAAGCTAACTAATATAAAAATTTAGAAAAGACCCTAACATGAAAGTGTTAAGGGTCTTTTTTTTGCCATTATTGTAATTACAAATTAAAGAATGATTAAATTTAAAAATTTTATATTAATAAATTTATTTTTAATTTTTGTTTCATCTTTTAGCAACTCTTTGGCAGATAATCACAATGTGTTTGAAATATTAGAAAAAATACAAAAAGATCTTAAGACATTAGAAAGAGCGGTTTATTCAGATTCTATAAATACTACAACTAACATTACAGATAATACATCAGGTATTTCAAGTGGAAATTCAGAAGAAGCTTTAACAAGACATTTATTAAAATTATCAGAAATAGAAAATCAATTTCAAGAACTAACTAATAAATTTGAAGAAATAAATTTTAAGTTAGACAAATTATCAAATAGACTTTCAAAAGTACAAGCAGATAACCAAATGAGATTTCAAAATTTAGAAAATGGAAATGAAAGCTTAAGCAATGAAACAATTCCTGATACTGAGAAAGAAATAGTTAAAAAATTACCAGGATCATCAGAGCCTCAAGATCTTGGTTCAATCACTTATAAAGATTCACAACCAACTACTAGCGAACAACTCATTCAGTCAGTAGACACGGTAGGAACAGTTGTAACAGAAACTTTTGAATCAGTAGAAAAATTATTACCTGATGAGTCACCGGAAAAACAATATGAATTTGCAAGCAGTTTTTTACAGATCGGAGATTACAATACTGCAGAGAGAGCATTTGGAGAATTTGTAGAAACAAATCCTAAACATAAGCTAGCCGGAAGTGCACAATATTGGTATGCTGAGACATTTAGAATAAGACAATTGTATACTGATGCTGCATCTGCTTTTTTGGAGGGGTATCAAAAATATCCTGAAAGTGAGAAAGCTCCTATAAATTTATTAAGACTTGGTGTGTCGATGATCCAAATCGGAGAAAAAGAACAAGGCTGCAAAATGATAAATGCTTTAAAAGAGACCTATCCAAAGGCAGAACTATCTATTTTGCAAAAAGCAAAATTTGAGGCGAAAAAGTTTGATTGTAAAAAACAAAAATCTTAGAATTATTTTAAAACATTTAAATAATAACCAAATACGTAAAATTTTCATAAAATTTAAAAATCATTTAGATAAAAATGAAAGTTTTGCTGTAGCGGTATCTGGAGGCCCAGATAGTTTATCTTTGTCTTTTTTATCAAAGTGTTTTTCAATAAAGGAAAGTGTTAAAGTAAAATTCTATATTGTAGACCATAAATTAAGAAAAAATTCATCTTCAGAAGCGAGATTAGTTTGCAATATATTAAAAAAGATTGGAATTAATTGCAAGGTATTGACATGGAAGGGGAAAAAACCAATTAGCAATATTCAAGCTATTGCTCGAAAAAAAAGATATTCTCTTTTAATAAGCCAATGTAAAAAAGATAATATAAATAATCTTCTTTTAGGTCATCACATAGATGATTTATACGAAAATTTCTTGATTAGATTACTTAGAGGAAGCGGACTAAAAGGTTTAACATCTTTTGGCAATAAGTCAGAATATAAAGTCAATAATATTAATATTATAAGGCCGTTAATGAGCTTTGAAAAAAATGACTTGATTTATATTTCTAAAAAAGTTTTTGGTTATTATATCGAGGACCCTTCTAATTTAGATGAAAACTTCAAAAGAATTAAAATTAGAAAATTAATAAGCAATCTAAAACAAGAGGGTTTAGATAAAAAAAAACTTAAACTAACAATAAATAATTTAAAAGACTCGGAAGAAACAATTCATTTTTATGTTGAAAAGAATATTGATAATAACACAATCTTTTTTAAAAGAAAAAATACTTTTTTTGTTAATAATACCTTTTTTGATCAACCCAATGAAATAGTTTTTAGATCTTTATCATTTTTGATTAAGGTAGTTGGAGGTAAATATTACAATGCTAGAGGAAAAAATATTCAAAATTTAATCAAAAAAATCAAGAAAGATGAAATAAGAAAAAAAACTACACTTGGTAGATGTTTTATTGAAAAATTTCAAAAAACCATAATAATTTCAAGAGAAAACTGATTTATTAGTTAAATTCTGTAACAATTTGACACTTGTTTAATCTATGATAATTCTTATCTTAAATATATGAACATTAAAAATCTAGCGATGTGGGCTATAATAGTTTTCCTTACTATTGGTCTTTATAACATGTTTAAGAATCCTCAGGGATCGATAAATACAAAAAATAATATTATATTTTCAGAATTTTTATCAGAAGTAGAAAATGGAACTGTAGTTAAAGTAGAAATTAAAGGAAAAAATATTAAGGGCATATTATCTAATGGAAATACATTCTCCACTTATGCTCCAGATGATCCAAATCTTATAGAAAAGCTTTCTGATAAAGGAGTGAGTATTTCAGCTGCACCACTTGAAGATGAAATGCCTTCGCTACTTGGAATTCTTCTTTCATGGTTTCCGATGTTATTATTAATTGCAGTTTGGATTTTTTTTATGAGACAGATGCAAGGTGGAAAAGGTGGAGCTATGGGTTTTGGAAAATCAAAAGCAAAAATGATGAATCAATTAAAGGGTAAGGTTACTTTTAATGATGTTGCTGGAGTTGAGGAAGCTAAAGAGGAAGTTGAAGAAGTTGTTGAATTTTTAAAAGACCCAAAAAAATTTAGTAAGCTTGGAGGAAAAATACCGAGAGGTTGTTTACTAGTCGGGCAACCAGGAACAGGTAAAACATTATTAGCAAGAGCAATTGCTGGAGAAGCAGGAGTTCCCTTTTTTACAATATCAGGATCAGATTTTGTTGAAATGTTTGTTGGTGTTGGGGCTTCTAGAGTTAGAGATATGTTTGAACAAGGAAAAAAACATTCGCCATGTATTATATTCATTGATGAGATAGATGCTGTTGGAAGAAGTAGAGGTGCAGGTCTTGGTGGTGGAAATGATGAACGAGAACAAACTTTGAACCAATTATTAGTTGAGATGGATGGATTTGATACCAATGAAGGAGTAATAATTATTGCAGCAACTAATAGGCCCGATGTATTAGACCCAGCTTTGTTAAGACCCGGTAGATTTGATAGACAAGTAGTTGTTGGCCTTCCAGATATTATAGGTAGAGAGAAAATTTTAAAAGTTCATGTTAAAAAAATTAAAATGGCTCCAGATGTGAAATTAAGAACTATAGCGAGAGGAACTCCAGGTTTTTCAGGGGCAGATTTAGCTAATATAGTTAATGAAGCAGCATTATTGGCTGCGAGAAAAAATAAAAGAATTGTTACATTAAATGAATTTGAAGAAGCAAGAGACAAAGTAATGATGGGATCTGAAAGAAGATCTATGGTAATGACAGAGGAAGAAAAAACTCTAACTGCTTATCATGAGGCTGGACACGCAATAGTAACTATCAATGAAGATGCTGCTCATCCTATTCATAAAGCAACTATTATTCCAAGAGGAAGAGCATTAGGAATGGTTATGCAATTACCAGAGAGAGATGAGTTGTCTCAAACAAGAGAACAGCTCCACGCACAATTAGCTATAGCAATGGGAGGAAGAGTTGCTGAAGAGATAATTTTTGGAGATGACAAAGTAACAACTGGAGCATCTAGTGATATTGAGCAAGCAACAAAGAGAGCAAGGGCTATGGTAATGAGAGCTGGTTTAAGTAAAGAATTAGGGCCTGTTGCGTATGGAGAAAATGAAGAAGAGGTATTTTTAGGAAGATCAGTTGCAAGAACACAAAATATGTCTGAGGAAACCTCAAGAAAAGTTGACTCAGAGATTAGAAAGATTGTGGATAAAGGCTATGAAAGAGCTAGAAAAGTTTTGACAGAAAAAATTGATGACCTACATAAATTAGCCAAAGCTCTTTTAACATATGAAACATTATCAGGTGATGAAATAGAAAATTTAATAAATAAAAATATTTATCCATCAAATAAAGAAGACTTAAAGGTTGAAGATGAAGACAAAAGTTCGACTTTAGGATCAATGGGACTTAAGCCAAAAATAGTTCATTAATATATAATGAAAAAATATTACACAAGAGTGTGTAATTTTTACTATGGTGAAAACTCAATTAAATTAATTAAGCAAAAAAAAAGCTTACCTTTAAATGGTAATAAAAAAATTTCTTTTGACCATATAGAAATATTATCAAGAAATTCAAAAAAAAAAATTCACATAAAAGAAGTAAAGAATCTAACAAAAAATTTAAAAAAAAAGATAAAAAAAGATATTAAAATTATTACTCAAAAAAAAAATAATTTTTCAAATTTAAATTTTAGTAAAATTCCAAATATTATGGGTATTTTGAATTTGACCCCTGATAGTTTTTCAGACGGAGGAAAATTTAATAAAGGAAATTTAGGATATGAACAAGCTAAAAATTTATTTAAGTTTGGAGCTGATATAATTGATATAGGAGGAGAGTCAACTAGACCTAAATCTAAAATTATAAAAAAAGAAATTGAATGGAATAGAATTAAAAAAATATTAACCAAAATAAATAAAAAAATTGTTCTATCATTAGATACAAGAAAATCAGAAATAATGGAAAATGGAATTAAAAAAGGAGTTAAATTAATCAATGATATTTCAGGATTAAGTTTTGATACACAAACAATAGATGTCTTAAAAAAATATAAAATACCTTTTTTTATTCATCATATCCAGGGCACACCATTGACCATGCAAAACAACCCAACATACAAAAACGTATTATTAGACATTTATGATTATTTTGAGAAAAAGATAAATTATGTAAGAAAAAATAAAATAAAACATAATAAAATTATACTTGACCCAGGCATAGGTTTTGGAAAAAATTTGAAACATAATTTGAACTTAATAAGTAATATTTCTATTTTTCATAGTCTTGGTTTTCCTATATTGCTTGGTATGTCAAAAAAAAAATTTATCAAAGAAATTTCTGGAATTAATGATAGTAGAAAAAGAATTGGAGGAACAGTTAGCTCTACAATATTTGCGATGATGCAAGGAGTTCAAATTTTACGAGTTCATGATGTAAAAGAGGTTATTCAAAGCATTAAAGTTTTCAATGAATTATTAAAAAGATAATGAATAAAAAATATTTTGGTACTGATGGAATTAGAGGAACTGTTAATAAAGGAAATATTAATGGCGACATGTTTTTTAAATTTGGGCTAGCTGCAGGAACTTTTTTTAAAAATCAAAAAAAATCTAAACAAACTGCAATTATTGCAAAAGATACAAGGTTATCAGGGTATACTTTGGAACCCGCACTTGTATCTGGCCTTACATCAGCAGGCATGCATGTCTATACACTAGGACCTTTACCAACAAACGGTCTTGCTATGCTAACTAAATATATGAAGGCAAATATGGGTATAATGATTACTGCTTCACACAACCCCTATTATGATAATGGATTAAAATTATTTGGTCCAGATGGTTTGAAATTATCAGATAAAATAGAGAGGAAAATCGAAAATTTGATTGACAAAAAAATAGACAAACAATTATCTAACCCAAAAGTCCTTGGAAGAGTAAAGAGGCTAGAGAATGCAACTGAAGAATATATTAAAATTCTTAAAAAAAATTTTCCTAAAAATTTTAATTTAAAGAAATTAAAAATAGTTATCGATTGTGCAAATGGTGCTGGATATAAGTCAGGTCCCAAACTGTTACAGTCTTTAGGAGCTAAAGTGATATCAATAGGTATCAAACCAAATGGCTTAAATATAAATGAAAAATGTGGATCTACAGTTCCAAAGAAAATTCAACAAGCTGTTAAGAAATATAGGGCACATATTGGAATTTCTTTAGATGGGGATGCGGACAGAGTAATTATGTGTGATGAAAATGCAAATATTATTGATGGCGACCAAATAATAGCAGCATTAGCTAAAAGATGGAAAAATAAAAAAATGTTACGAGGTGGGGTAATTGGAACTTTAATGTCTAATTATGGTGTAGAAAAATTTTTTAAATTTAACAATATAAAGTTTCTAAGAGCAAATGTTGGTGATCGTTATGTAAAAGAAAAAATGAAAAAAAATAATTTTAATCTAGGTGGTGAACAATCAGGTCATATTATTCTAGGTAAATTTGCAACAACAGGCGATGGTTTATTGGTTGCTCTAGAAGTTTTATTTTCATTAAGAAAAGGAAAAAAGGCTAGTACATTTTTTAATGTTTTTAAAAAGACACCTCAAATTTTAGAAAACATAACAGTAAGAGATAAAAATATTATAAATGAGATTAAAGTTAAAAAAGCTATTAAATTAACAAAAAACTTAATCAACGGGCAAGGCAGAATGCTTGTTAGAAAATCAGGAACTGAACCAAAAATTAGAATAATGGGAGAGAGTCAAAATAAAAAATTACTTATAAAATGTATTAATATCATAAAAAAAGAAATCAGATAAGATGAGCCCAAAATCAAAAATATTAATAATTGCAGGATCAGACTCATCTGGTGGCGCCGGCATACAAGCTGATATTAAAACGGTCACAGCATTAGGTTCTTATGCCATGACATCTATAACAGCAGTTACGATTCAAAATACTACTGGTGTAAAGTCAATAGTTTCAATTAACCCAAGAGAGATATCTAGTCAAATTGAATTTACCTCCAAGGATATTAGGCCTGATGCTATAAAAATTGGAATGCTTCACTCTTCAAAAGTAATAAAGTCTGTAATTCATTCATTGAATATTATTAATGTTAAGAAAATAATTTTAGACCCAGTTATGATTGCTAAAGGTGGCGCTAGATTGATAGATGAAAAAGCCATTGATTTATTAAAAAATAAATTAATAAAAAAAGTTAGCTTAATAACTCCCAACATTCCTGAAGCAGAAATATTAACTAATACTAAAATAAAGACTAAAGAAGATATGATCTTTGCAGCAAGCTTATTGATTAGTATGGGTGCGAAAAATGTTTTTATAAAAGGAGGACATCTACATTCTAAAAACGTTTATGATATTTTTGTTAATAAAAAAGAGATTGATATTATAAAGAATAGAAGAATTACAACCAGCAATACACATGGAACTGGATGCACCTTATCTTCTGCCATTACTACATTTTTTTCATGTGGAAAAACTCTAAAGAAATCTTGTGAGCTAGCCACTAAGTATGTAAATCAATCCATAAGATCTAATCTTAATTACGGTAAAGGTCATGGTCCAATAAACCATTTAAGTTCAAGTTTTATAGAGAAGAAATTTAGATAATGAAAAATGTAGTTGTCGTTGGTTCACAGTGGGGAGATGAAGGAAAAGGAAAAATAGTTGATTGGTTGTCTGACCAGGCAGATGTTGTTATTCGTTTCCAAGGTGGTCATAATGCTGGACATACATTGGTAATCGATGGAGTTACATATAAATTAAGATTGCTTCCTTCAGGAATTGTTAGAAAAAATAAAATATCAATAATCGGTAATGGGGTTGTTGTTGATCCTTGGGCTTTATTAGAGGAAATTGAAGAAATAAAATCTAAAGGTGTCAATGTAAGTGAGGAAAATTTTATAGTTTCAGAATCTGCAAATCTTATCCTACCTTTTCACAGAGAAATGGATGAAATTAGAGAAGATGCGGCTGGTAAAAGCAAAATTGGAACTACTAGACGTGGAATAGGTCCTGCATATGAAGATAAAGTAGGAAGAAGATCTATTCGAGTTATGGATTTAAGGTCTGAGAGCAATCTTGATCATAGATTAGAAACAGTATTATTACATCATAACGCAATTAGAAAAGGACTTGGAAAAAAAATATATAAAAAAGATCAACTTAAAAAAGAACTTTTAAAAATAGCTCCAAAAATATTGAAATTTTCACAACCAGTTTGGCTTAGAATAGACGAGTATAAACGACAAGGAAAAAAGATATTATTTGAAGGTGCACAAGGAATTTTATTAGATGTTGATCATGGAACATATCCATTTGTAACATCTTCAAATACTGTTGCATCTAGTGCGGCAACTGGTACTGGTTGTGGACCAAATTCAATTAATTATGTTCTTGGAATAACAAAAGCTTACACGACCAGAGTGGGAGAAGGACCCTTTCCAACAGAATTGCATGATCATACTGGAGAGTTACTTGGTTCAAGAGGAAAAGAATTTGGAACAGTTACAAGTAGAAAAAGAAGATGTGGATGGTTTGATGGAGTTTTGGTGAGACAAACAATTAAAATTTCAGGCATTGATGGCATAGCATTAACTAAATTAGATGTTTTGGATGAATTAGATGAAATTAAAATGTGTATCGAATACGATCTAGATGGAAAAAAAATAGACTATCTTCCTGCAGCTGTTGAAGATCAATTAAAGATAAAACCTATTTATAAAAAATTCCCTGGTTGGAAAACGGCAACTAATGGAATTAAAAACATTGAAGCCCTTCCAGAGAATGCAAAAAACTATATTTATGCTTTAGAAGATTTTATTGGTACAAAAATTTCAAGTATATCAACTAGCCCAGAACGAGAAGACACAATTCTTTTAGAAAATCCTTTTGAAGTTTAATTAATAGGTAGTAAATTTCTTGATTTAGCTGCATTGAGCATATGCTTTTGAATTTTTTCAAAAGCTTTGTTTTCTATTTGTCTAACCCTTTCTCTACTAATTTTATACTTTTTACTTAACTCTTCAAGAGTTGTTGTTTCTTCATTTAATCTTCTTGAATATAAAATTTCTTTTTCTCTGTTATTTAAAATCTTAATAGAATCAATTAGTAAATCTTTTCTATTCTTCATTTCTTCTTGTTGAGCAAACTTTAAGTCATGATCAAGCTCTTTATCAGCTAACCAATCTTGCCACTCATCACCATCCTCACCAACTGGAGCATTTAATGAAAATTCTTTACCTGACAACCTTCTATTCATTGAAACAACTTCATCTTTGCTTACATCTAGCTTTTCTGCAATTTCATTTACATGCTCTTCTCTTAAATCTCCTTCACTTTTTGGAGCAATTTGGTTTTTTATTTTTTTTAGATTAAAAAATAATTTTTTTTGAGCTGTTGTTGTACCTATTTTTACTAAGCTCCAGGACCTTAGAATATACTCTTGAATTGAAGCTTTAATCCACCACATTGCATAAGTTGCTAGTCTAAAACCTTTCTCAGGTTCAAATTTCTTAACCGCTTGCATTAAACCAACATTGCCTTCAGAAATCATTTCATTGATTGGCAACCCATAACCTTTGTAACCCATTGCAATTTTGGCAACTAATCTTAGATGACTTGTTACAAGTTTTTCAGCTGACTTAATACTACCTGTGGTCTTCCAATTTTTTGCTAGCATATATTCTTCTTCGGCATCTAGCATTGGAAATTTTTTAATTTGTGCAAGATAAATAGATAGACCACCTTCATTTGAAAGTGTAGGAAGATTATTATTAGTTGTTGCTGCCATAATATAAGTTTATTTAATTAACTTTAATAATATTTCAATACTTTATTTATTAGTGTTTCTAAGTAATTTTAGTATATTTTCAAGGTCTTGTGGCAGAACTGATGAAAAAATCATTTCTTTATTAGTTTTAGGGTGAATAAATCCTAGTGTTTTTGCATGAAGAAACTGTCTATCCAATTTATAAATTAAATTTTCTAAATTAGTTGCTATATTTTTAAGTTTTTTATATTTTTTTTTATATTTATTATCTCCAAGAATACTATTACCCATATGTTTCATATGAACTCTTATTTGGTGGGTTCTTCCAGTTTCAAGTTTACATTCAACTAGACTTAGTGTTGGGGTTTTATCATTCTCAAAAATTTCAAGAGTTTTATAATTTGTGATAGCTCTTTTTCCTTTAGAGTCACTTACTTCCATCATTTGTCTATTTTTTGAACTTCTAGTTATAAAAGTATCAATTCTACCTGAGGAAGGTCTAAGCTTTCCCCAAATTAAAAGTTGGTAAATTCTAGTAATTGTATGTTTGCTAAATTGAAGAGATAGGTTTTCATGAGTTTCGTTATTTTTGGCTATGACAATTAATCCTGAAGTATCTTTATCAATTCTATGAACAATACCTGGCCGAAGTTCATCACCGATTGTTGAAAGAGCATTTTTATTATAACTCATTAAAGCATTTACGATCGTTCGATCATAATTTCCAGCTCCTGGATGCATAATAATACCCGAAGGTTTATTTATTAT
This sequence comes from uncultured Pelagibacteraceae bacterium, assembly GCA_902573385.1. Lineage (GTDB taxonomy): Bacteria > Pseudomonadota > Alphaproteobacteria > Pelagibacterales > Pelagibacteraceae > Pelagibacter. The sequence continues at coordinate 42,732 of CACGJS010000001.1, forward strand.
TAATAAATCTTTGTCTTCATGAATAATCTCAAGTTTAAAATCGTATGGTTTTAAAGAAGGTATCTTAGGTTTTGGAATTTCAAGTATTAAAATATCTCCTTTAGATACTTTTTTAGAAGGAGTATTTATTATTCTATTATTTAACTTTAATTTTTTTTTTAAGATTAAATTTTTAATTCTTGTTCTACTAATCAACTTCTCTCTTTTGTTTATAAAAACATCAACTCTTAGACTATTTTCATCTGACTTTACTATTAAATTAATGTTTTTTTTCATAAAATGTAATATTAATACTATATGCGCTTGTAGCTCAACTGGATAGAGCGCCTGACTTCGGATCAGGAGGTTCTGGGTTCGACTCCTAGCAGGCGCACCACTTATTCACCAATATTTATTAAAGATCCCTTTTTTCTGGCCTGAGCAAAGGAATAATAAAATATTGAAATTGCAATAATTAAGTAAAGTGCATTCAAGTAAAAAGCTTGGACTATGTTTTCATAGTTAACAGTTTGGTCAATTAATATACTTCTGGCTTCTTCAAAAATATAAACCAAAGGAAGTCCAAATGCTATTGATTGAAATATTTCAGGTAAGGTTTCTATTGGATAGTAGACACAACCAAAAGGCGCTAATAAAAATAAAGTTGACCATGAAATATTTTCAAAAGATGGTCCAAACCTTAATAGTCCAGCAGACACTAATAGACCTAAGGTTATCCCAAAAATATATAGACTTAAGAAAAGGAAAAATAAAGGAATACCTAGATTTAGAAGAGATATTCCAAATAAAGGAGAAGTTAGAAGTATTGCTGGTACTAGTCCTATTAAAGCTCTAACTAATGCTGTAAAAACTAATGAAGTAATTATTTCACTCATCTTCATTGGTGCAATAAATAAATTAGTGAAGTTTCTACTCCATATTTCTTCTAAAAATAAAATATTAAAACCTATACTTGTTCTAAATAAAAAATCATAAAGAATAGCGCAAGAAAGAATAACTCCAATTGCACCACTATAATAGGTGCTATGTGAAGCAAAAAAATTTGAAATAAAGCCCCAAAGAGTAATTTGTATAGTGGGCCAATATACTAGATCCAAAACTCTTGGAAAAGATTGGGTAATTAAAAAAAAATGTCTTAAAAAAAGACCATAAATTCTATTAAAACTCATTTTAATTCCTTGCAAGTTTTAAAAAAACTTCCTCTAAATTTTTTCTACCATGTTTATTAATTAATTCGTCGTGATTGCCTTTATCTATAATTATTCCATCCTTCATCATCAATATTAAATCACACAATCTCTTCACTTCGTTCATATTATGAGAGGCAAGTAATACTGATATCTTTTTATCTTTTTTATAATTTTCTAAAAAAGTTCTAATAAAATCTCCTGTTTCTGGATCAAGAGAAGCTGTTGGTTCATCTAAAAGAAGTACTGTTGGATTATTAATCAAAGCTTTAGCTAAACTTACCCTATTTTTTTGACCAGAAGAGAGTTCACCAGTTACTTTTTTTAATAAATTTTCAAGTCTTAATTCATTAGCTAAATATTCGATTCTATGATTTAAATTTTTGACACTATATAATTTACCATAAACAATTAAATTTTGTTTTACTGTCAGTTTTTTAGGTAATTCAATATATGGAGAAATAAAATTCATTTTATGGAGAAGAGAAATTCTATGATCTTCAATATTCATTCCGTTTATTAATACAGAACCACCAGATGGTTTTAATAAACCAAGTATCATAGCTATAGTGGTAGTCTTTCCACATCCATTTGGGCCAAGCAAACCTATAATTTCATTTTCTTTAATTTTGAAATTAATATTTTTTACAGCTATTTTAGAATCATAAGATTTTGAAAGATTTATAACTTCGATTGAATTTTGCATTAAAATCTAGATGCTCTCTTTAATCTATCATTTATTGATTTACCTAAACCAATATTAGGAATTTTTTCAACAGCAATTGATTTATATCCTTTATTCTTTATTTTTCTTAAATATGAATATAAATTTTTAGCAGCTTCTTTTAGATCATTTTTTTTACTCAAATAAAAATAATTAAAACTTTTTATTTTTTTCTTTTTTACTAAAAGATAAGCTTCATTTTTTTTAGGTTTTAAAGCATTCATTCTTAAAGGAATTCCCGGTGAGTAATGTAATTTTGATTGACCAGGAGCAATTTTTTTAGAGGGATTTATATTAATCTTAATTTTTTTATTTAAAACACTTTCAATTTTAGAAACTTCTAATCCACCCAATCTTAATATTTGTGGAAATTTTGTTAAATCTATTATAGTTGACTCAAGCCCAATTTTTGATTTTCCACCATCTAAAACATAATGAATTTTTTTGCCAAAATCATCTTTAACATCAGAAGCCTTTACAGCACTTACTTTGGTACTAATATTTGCACTAGGTGCAGCTAGAGGATAGTTTAAATCATTTATCAATTTTTTGAAAACTCTGTGTTTTGGAAACCTAACTGCTAAAGTTTTTTTATTATTTGTAACAATTTTAGATATTTTTGAATTTTTTTTTAAATGTAAGACAAAGGTTAATGGGCCAGGACAAAATTTTTTATAAAGTTTAAGAAATTCATCACTTATTAAACAATCATTTTTTAAATCACTAATGTTAGAGTAATGAACAATTAGGGGGTTAGATTTAGGTCTTTTTTTTAATTTAAATATCTTTTTTACTGCATAACTTGAAAAAGCATTAGCAGCTAAACCATAAACTGTTTCAGTGGGCACTCCTATACAGTAATTTTTATCTAGGTATTTTTTAGCTTTTTTGATATTTGATTGATTAAATTTCATGTATTAATAGTTACTAATATATGAAAGATAAAAATTTACCAAACGATAATAACTCTCAATCACTTGAAGAATTAACGAATGATGTAAATAATATTATTGAATTACTAGAAAAAGAAAAAGATCTTCAAAAATCTATAGATACTTATCAAAAACTATTAAGATTAAATAATATTATAGAAAAAAAATTTCAAAAAAACTCTAAAAAAATTAGTGAAGAAACTAAACAAAAAATAAATCTTGTGATGAGAAAAAAAAATGAAAAGTAAACTTATAAAAGTAGCTAAAGATACAAATTCTTTTTTAAAAAATTTTTTAAAAAAACAGAAAAAAACAGAATTAATTCCTGCAATGAATTATGGATTATTTTCTGGCGGAAAAAGAATTAGATCAAAAATTTTATTAGATATAGGTTTTTTATTTAAAGTAGATTATAAAACTTTAATTATCATTGGATCGGCAGTTGAATGTATACATGCATACTCTTTAATTCATGATGATTTGCCATGTATGGATAATGATAAAATGAGAAGAGGAAAGTTATCAACGCATGTTAAATTTGGAGAGTCTACTGCCGTATTGGCTGGTAATTCTCTTTTAACAATGGCATTTGAAATTTTAACAAGCTTAAATTTAAATATAAGCGAAAAAATAAAAATAAACTTAATTAAAAAACTATCTGAATGTTCTGGCCATTTGGGAATAGCAGGAGGTCAATTTTTAGATTTAAGCTTTGAAAAAAAAAATATCTCAAAAAATAAAATTATAGATATGGAGATAAAAAAAACAGGAAAACTTTTTAGTTTTTGCTGCATGGCTCCAGCAATTATTAAAAAAAAAAGTCTCAAAGAGATTAAATTTTTTGAAAAGATTGGATCTGATATTGGTTTATTATTTCAAATCGCTGATGATTTAATTGATCTTAAGGGATCAACCAAAATAGCTGGAAAAAAAACTGGAAAAGATAAAAAAAGAGGAAAAGCTACTCTTATAAGTTTACTTGGACATAAAAATGCTATTAAATATAGCAACAATATTAAAAGTAAAATTATTAAAGATTTAAAAAAATATGGTTCTAAATCAAAAAATATTAATGAAACTTTAAATTATATTTTATTAAGAAATAAATAATGCAAGATTATAAATTTTTAAAAGATATAAATTTTCCTTCTGATCTAAAAAAGCTATCTGAAAGTGATCTTAAGACACTCTCAGATGAACTTAGAGAAGAAATGATAAATGTAGTTTCTGAGACAGGTGGTCATCTTGGAGCAGGATTAGGAGTTGTAGAATTAACTGTTGCTCTTCATTATGTATTTGACACTCCAAATGATAAATTAATCTGGGATGTTGGTCATCAAACATATCCACATAAAATTTTAACAGGAAGAAAAAATAAAATAAGAACTCTAAGACAAGGAAATGGATTATCTGGATTTACTAAGAGATCTGAAAGTGAATATGACCCGTTTGGAGCAGCACATAGCTCAACCTCTATTTCTTCTGCTTTAGGAATAGCTGAAGCTAACAAACTATCTAATAAATCAAATAACGTGGTTGCAGTAATTGGTGATGGAGCAATTAGTGCAGGTATGGCTTATGAGGCAATGAATAATGCTGGAGCTTCAAAAGCTAAAATGATTGTAATTTTAAATGATAACGACATGTCTATAGCTAAACCAGTTGGAGCAATGAGAACTTATTTAGCAAGATTATTGTCAGGAAAAATTTATTTTAGTTTAAGAGAAACTTTTAGACTAATTGTTTCAGCTTTTTCAAAAAGATTCAGTGCAAAAGCTGGAAAAGCTGAGGATTTTTTACGTTCAGCCGTAACTGGAGGAACACTTTTTAATTCTCTGGGTTTTTATTATATAGGACCAATTGATGGTCATGATCTAGATGCTCTTTTGCCCATTTTGAAGAATGCAAGAGACTCCAAACATAATGGTCCAATCATGATTCATGTAAAAACAAAAAAAGGTAAAGGTTATTCATATGCTGAAAAAGCAAATGATCATTATCATGGAGTTTCAAAATTTAATGTTGAAACAGGTGAACAGGTAAAAAGTAGCACAAATTTACCCGCTTATACGAAAGTTTTTGCAAACACTTTAGTTAAACATGCGCAAAAAGATAGTAAGATTGTTGGAATTACGGCAGCAATGCCTAGTGGAACAGGAATGGATATCTTTGCAAAAGAATTTCCCAAAAGAATGTTTGACGTTGGTATTGCTGAACAGCATGCAGTTACTTTTGCTGCTGGTCTAGCAACGGAGGGCTTTAAACCTTATGCTGCTATTTATTCAACTTTTTTACAAAGAGCCTATGACCAAGTAGTTCATGATGTTGCTATACAAAGTTTACCAGTTAGATTTGCAATTGATAGAGCTGGTTTAGTTGGTGCAGATGGATCAACACATGCTGGCTCTTTTGATATAACCTATCTATCAACTTTGCCTAATTTTGTAGTTATGGCGGCAAGTGATGAGTCTGAACTGGTAAAAATGATTAATACTTCCATAGATATTAATGATCGGCCTAGCGCTATTAGATATCCAAGAGGAACAGGTATTGGATTAGAATTACCTTCAATAGAAGAAAAAGTAGAGATAGGAAAAGGAAGAATAATTCAAGAAGGAAAAAAAGTTTGTATTTTAAGTTTAGGAACAAGATTAGAAGAATGTAAAAATGCTGCTGAAGAATTAAAGAATAAAGGAATAATCCCAACAATTATTGATGTAAGATTTGTAAAACCATTAGATGAAGAGCTTATTTTGAGATTTGCAAGAACACATGAAATAATGATTACTGTCGAGGAAGGTTCTATTGGAGGCTTTGGTTCACATGTTAAAAACTTATTAGCTGAAAAAGGTATTTTTGACAAAGGTTTAAAATTTAGATCTATGACACTCCCAGATATTTTTATTGAACAAGATAGCCCAAAGAAAATGTATGATGTTGCCGGTTTAAATGCAAAACAAATTTCAAAAAAAATTTTAGATATTTTATTTATGCAAGACTCAATTAAAGTAGTAAAAAATTAGATTTAATTATAAAGATTTTTAACTGCACTGGGCTTTATGCATTAAATAATGATCTAATAGCACACAGTTTAACATTGCTTCGCCTACTGGAACAGCACGTATTCCTACACAAGGGTCATGTCTACCTTTTACTGAGATAGTTGTGTTTTTTCCAAACTTATCAATTGTTTTTCTACTTTTTAAAATTGATGAAGTTGGTTTAACTGCAAAAGAAATCACAATTTCTTGGCCACTTGAAATTCCTCCTAGTATGCCTCCTGCATTATTTGATTTAAATATTAATTTTTTCCCTTTTTGTGAAATTTCATCAGAATTTTGTTCACCAGTCAATTGTGCTGAGTTCATTCCTGAACCTATATTTACACCTTTAACAGCATTAATGCTCATCATAGCAGAAGCAATATCCATATCTAATTTTGAATAAATGGGAGCACCTAAACCAGCAGGAATTCCTCTTGCTCTTACTTCTATAATAGCACCACATGAAGATCCAGACTTTCTAATGCTAAGTAAATATTTTTCCCATAATTTTACAATCGATTTATCAGGACAGAAAAATGGATTTTTTCTAATTGTTGAGTCATTCCATTTGTTTAAATCACACCCAAGTATTCCTAATTGAGTTACTGCACCAATAACTCTAAATTTTTTACCTATTTTTTTTTCTAAAACTTTTTTTGCTATTGCACCAGCTGCCACTCTTGCTGCTGTTTCTCTAGCAGAAGATCTTCCACCACCTCTGTGGTCTCTAATTCCATATTTTTTAAAGTATGTAAAATCTGCATGTCCTGGTCTGAATTTATTTTTAATAGTTTCATAGTCTCTAGACCTCATATCCTTATTATAAATAATTAGAGAAATAGGTGTTCCAGTTGTTCTACCTTTGAATACTCCTGATAGAATTTGTACTTTATCATCTTCTTTTCTTTGAGTTGTAAACTTAGATTGACCAGGTTTTCTTTTATTAAGTTCTATTTGAATATCTTCTTCTTTTATATCAATATTTGGTGGGCAACCATCAATTATACAGCCTATAGCAGGTCCATGTGACTCGCCCCATGTAGTGAAACGAAATAGCTTTCCAAAAGTATTAAATGACATTATTTATATTATATAGAATATTTTGTTAAAATTATGAATCAAAAAAACGCATTAGGATTGAATAGTTGCTTTTTAGATCTAAAAGACCCAATTGAATTGTTTAAAATATGGATGGAAGAAGCAAAAACTGCTGAACTAAATGATCCAAATGCACTTGCCCTTGCTACAGCTGATATAAATGCAAAACCATCAGTTAGAATGGTTTTATTAAAAGATTTTAGTAAATCTGGTTTTATTTTTTATACAAATTTAGAAAGTCAAAAGAGCAATGAATTAAAAGAGAACCCCAAAGCTTCTATGTGTTTTCATTGGAAAAGCTTATTAAGACAGGTAAGAGTTAATGGCATATTAACAAAAGTGAATGAAGATTTAGCAGATGAATATTATAATTCTAGATCTTATGATAGTAGAATTGGTGCATGGGCCTCTAAACAAAGTAGAGCTTTAAAAAATAGAAAAGACTTAATTTTATCAATAGAGGAATATAAGAAAAAATATAATAAAAAAGATGATGTGCCGAGACCAAAGCATTGGTCCGGGTGGAATTTATTGCCATCAAATATTGAGTTTTGGTTAGATGGAGAAAGTAGAATTCATGAAAGACTTAAATATAATAAAGATGAAAAAGGAAATTGGAATAAAATTTTATTAAATCCTTAAAAATTTCTTTCCAAACTAAAAGAAGTTAAATTTTCTAAAATAGTTTTTTGTTCTGAATTTTTAAATATACTTAAAGAATTTGAAGCAAGATTAATAAAGTGGTCTGCTTTTTTATAACACTCACTAATTATATTATACTTTTTTATTAAATTTAAAGTAAAAGTTAGATCTAAGTCAGATCTTCTATTTTGTTTAAAGAAGCTCGCTATTTTTTCTTTTTCAGAAGAATTTATTTTTTGGAATAATAAAATGATTGGTAATGTAATTTTACCTTCAAAAAAATCTTTACCTATTTTTTTTCCAAAAATTTTTACTTCCGAATTATAATCCAAAGTATCGTCCGCTATTTGAAAAGTTAAACCAATATTTTTTCCATAAAAATCTAAAGCATTTTTTTCTTTGCTTTCTGAGTTAGATAGAATAGCTCCAACTTTTGTAGCAGCAGAAAATAAAGCGGCAGTTTTAGATGAAATTATTTTTAAATAAGTTTCTTCAAGTATATCTATCTCTCCTTTATGTTGTAGTTGTAAAATTTCACCCTGGGCAATCTGTGCTGAAGTAGACGATAATAGTTTTAAAATTTCTAAATTTCCATCTTCAACCATCATTTCAAAACATCGACTTAAAAGATAATCTCCAATTAAAATTGAAGTTTGATTGCCCCAAATAGAATTAAGTGTTTTTTTTCCTCTTCTTAAGTCTCCAAAATCTATTACGTCGTCATGCATGAGTGTTGCGCTATGTATCAATTCCACACAGGCAGCTAAATTAATATCTCTTCCACCTTTTGTATATCCACACAATTTTGCTGAGCCTAATGTTAGTAGAGCTCTTAATCTTTTTCCACCACTCAGTATATGATAGTTGGTCATTTTTTGAACTAATTCTACATCACTAGCAAGTTTTGATTTTATTTTCTCTTCAACCAAGACCAATTTCTCATCCACAGATTCCTTGAGCTGATAATAAGAATTATTTATTTGATTTTTAAGCTGTATAACTGTTCCCATATAAAATTAAGTTAGTATAATTAAGTTTTATTTATTACTTATCAATTGACGCACCTTAATCTTCAACTATAAGTAGCTTTATATTAAATCAAAATTCTGTAAGGATTATACATGTTATCATTTTTTAAAAAGAAAAAAATAGTAGCTCATATTAGGCTAAATGGCGTAATTGGAAATGCAGGTAAATTCAAACAAGGCATAGATTTTGCAGGCCAGGAGGAAATAATTGTGAAAGCTTTTTCTCTAAAAAAAGCAAAAGCCGTCGCAATTACCATTAATTCACCCGGTGGATCGCCAGTACAGTCTCATTTGATATATAGATTTATTAAAGCTCAAGCTAAAAAAAATAAAAAAAAAGTTATTGTTTTTGCAGAGGATGTTGCGGCCTCTGGAGGGTATTTAATAGCGTGTGCTGGAGATGAAATATATGCTAACTCAAGTTCAATAATTGGATCAATTGGCGTTATTTATTCATCTTTTGGTTTTACAGAGTTAATAAAAAAAATTGGAGTTGAGAGAAGAGTTCATACTGCTGGAAAAAATAAAAGCACTTTAGATCCATTTCTTGAAGAAAAAACAGAAGATATTGAGAGACTTAAAAATATTCAGTTAGAACTTCACAAAGATTTTATAAAAGTAGTAGAAGAAAGTCGAAAATCTAAGCTTAATAAGTCTGAAGTAGAATTATTTTCCGGAGAGTTTTGGTCTGGAAGTAAAGCAAAAGATCTTGGTTTAATTGACAATGTAGGCAATGCCAATGAAGTTTTGAAAGAAAAATTTGGTGAAGATGTTGTAATTAAAAAATTTGAAAAATCTAAAAGTTGGTTAAATAAAAAACTTTCTTCATCTAGTAATCAAATGGATCAACTAGCAAACATTCTTGAAGAAAGATCTATCTGGCAAAGATATGGCTTCTAAAAAAAAAACTACAAAACCTAAATTTCAATCTTTTCAGGATACTATATTTAATCTTCAAAAATATTGGAGTAAACAAGGGTGTATTGTTTTACAGCCTTACGATATGGAAGTTGGAGCAGGAACTTTTCATCCAGCAACAACATTAAGGTCTTTAGGATCAAAACCTTGGAAGACAGCTTATGTTCAGCCATCAAGAAGACCAGCTGATGGAAGATATGGAGATAACCCAAATAGACTACAACACTATTATCAGTTCCAAGTATTAATAAAACCTTCTCCAGATAATATAAAAAAACTTTATTTAAATAGTTTAACTGTTATTGGTATTAATCATAAAGAACATGACATTAGATTCGTAGAAGATGATTGGGAAAGTCCGACTTTAGGAGCTGCAGGACTTGGTTGGGAAGTATGGTGTGATGGAATGGAAATTACGCAATTTACTTATTTTCAGCAAATGGCAGGTTTTGAATGTAAGCCAGTTTCGGTAGAAATTACTTATGGACTTGAAAGAATCTGTATGTTTACTCAACAAACAAAAAATGTTTATGATCTTTTATGGAATGATGAAGGAGTAAAATATGGTGAAGTATTTCAACAAGCAGAAAAAGAATTTTCAGCTTATAATTTTGAATATGCGAATACAGAAAATTTATTTAAAATATTTGACATGTTAGAACTAGAAGCAAAAGCATTAGTGGAAAAAAAATTATCATTACCAGCATATGATCAGTGCCTAAAAGCAAGCCATGTATTTAATATTTTAGATGCAAGAGGGGTTATTAGTGTAGCTCAAAGGGCAGGCTATATTGGAAGAATTAGAGGAATTACCAAAGGTGTTGCAGAAATTTGGTTAAGTAGCCAAACAAAATAATGTCTGAGTTTTTTTTAGAACTATTCAGTGAAGAAATTCCTACAAATTTACAAAAAAGTTCTCGTATTATTTTATTGGAAAATTTCCAAAATTTATTTGAAGAGAAACAGCTAACGTTTAAAAAAAGTTTAGCATATTCAACCCCAAATAGACTTATAATTTTATTTGAAGGATTATCTAAAGAAATTACACAAAAAGCTGAAGAAGTAAAAGGACCAAACGTTAATGCTCCACAAAATGCAATAGAAGGTTTTTTAAGATCTCATAAAATAGAAAAAGAGCATTTATTTAAAAAAGTATTAGAAAAAAAAGAGTTTTATTTTTTCAAAAAATCATCAAAAAAAATTAAGACCTTTGACTTATTACAAGAGCAAACTCCTTTAATTCTTAATAAAATACCATGGAAAAAATCAATGCGATGGGGAAATTTTAATCTTAATTGGGGAAGGCCGTTAAAATCAATATTAGCAACTTTTGATGAAAAAAATTTAAATTTTAAATTTCATCACCTAACTTGTGTAAATACAACTTTTGTCGATAAAGATTTCGAAGATAAAAAAAGGATATTTAAAAATTTTAAAGATTATAAAATTTTTTTTCAAAAATCAGGAGTAGTTATTGATCATAATTTGAGAAAAAAATTTATTGAAAAAGAAATTGAAAGAATTTCTAAAAAAAAGAATATTATTGTAGATATAAATAATAAACTTTTAGAAGAGGTAACAGGTTTAGTAGAAAAACCCAGTGTTTTAATTTGTAAATTTGACGAAATATTTTTGAAAATTCCAAAAGAAATCCTAATCATTACAATGCAACATCATCAAAAATATTTTCCAACATTTAATAAAAAAGGAAACATAACAAATGAATTTTTGGTAATTACTAATAATAAAGATACAAAAGGATTTATCAAATCTGGTAATGAACGAGTTGTAGAAGCAAGACTAAGTGATGCACAGTTTTTTTGGAAAAAAAATAAATCACAAAATTTAGTCAAACAAGTCACTAAGTTGAAATTGATAAATTATTTTAAAGGTTTAGGTTCTTACTTTGATAAAGTACAGAGAATGCGAAAATTAGGAGGCATGATCTCTGATGAACTACTTATAAGTAAAGATAAAGTTGAATTGTTATGTTCAATCAGTAAAGCGGATTTAATTTCTGATCTAGTGAATGAATTTCCAGAGTTACAAGGAATTATGGGAGGACATTTTGCTGAGGCCCAAGGTTTTGAAAAAGATATATCTTTAGCTTTAAGTGAACAGTATTTACCACAGGGTCTTATTAGTAAAGTGCCAAAAAAAAAATATAGCATTGCTTTATCATTGACTGATAAATTAGATACACTGGTTGGTTTTTTTGGCATAAATCAAAAACCGACAAGTTCAAAAGATCCTTATGCACTAAGAAGATTAGCCTTAGGAATTATTAGATTATTAATAGAAAATAAAAATAATTTTAAATTAAGAGATTTAATAAATTATTCAGAATCTCTTTATGAGGAACAAGAATTTAAATTTGATAATGACAATACTCAAAAAGAAATAATTAATTTTTTATTAGATAGATTAAGGTATTATATGAAAGAAAAAAATATTAGAGATGATATTGTTGAAGCTAGTATAAGTTCTACTGATTTAAATAATATTACATTAATTTATAAAAAAGCTTTATATTTAAATAAAATAATAGATACACAGATTGGAAAAGATATAATCTTAAGCTACAAACGATGTTCAAGTATTTTAGTCAGTGAACTCAAAGATGAGTCATTAGAGATTTTAAATACAGTTGATCCAGGAATCTTTAAAAACGAATACGAGAAAAATCTATATAAAAAAATTACGCAATTAAGAAAATATTTTGAGAATATTAATAAAGATGAAAATTATAATGAAACACTTACTAATCTAGCAAATATAAAAGCAGTAATTTTTGAATTTTTTGATAACGTTATTGTTAATGATAATGAAATAATCATCAAAAAAAACAGATTGGAACTTTTACAAATGTTATGTAAAACCTTCGATAACTATATAAATTTTTCTAATATTGAGAGCATTTAGTGAAAAAACTAATTTTAAACTTTAAATCAAAAGAGTCGAAAAAACTAAAAAATCCAAAAAATTTTCTTGGAGGAAAAGGTGTAAATCTTTCTCAAATGGGAAGAATGGGACTACCTGTTCCACCTGGATTCACTATTTCAACTAACGTTTGTAAATTATTCTATCAAAATAATAAAAAACTAAATACTAAGATATTAAATGATATTAAAAATCAATTAAAAATTATTGAAAAAGATTCTAATAAAAAATTTGGAGACTTAAAGAATCCTCTACTTGTATCTGTAAGGTCGGGGGCAAGAATTTCGATGCCTGGTATGATGGATACAATATTAAATTTAGGTTTAAATGATAAAACTGTTTTAGCCTTAGCCAAAAAAACTTCAAATATGAGGTTTGCAAAAGATAGCTATAGAAGATTTATTCAAATGTATAGCAATGTCGTAATAGGTATAGAAAATTACAATTTTGAAGAATTAATTGAAAATTATAAGTTAACTAAAGGTGTTTTGCTAGATACTCAGTTGGATGAAAATGATTGGGATGGTTTAATTCATGACTTTAAAAAAATCATAAAAGAAAAAACAAAAAAAGATTTTCCACAAAATGTTTTTGATCAATTAAACGGAGCTATTAGTGCAGTGTTTTTATCATGGGAGAGTAATAGAGCGAAAGTTTATAGAAAATTAAATCAAATTCCATCAGATTGGGGTACTGCAGTTAATGTTCAATCAATGGTTTTTGGTAATATGGGAAATGATTGTGCAACAGGAGTTGTCTTTACAAGAAATCCATCTGATGGAAAAAATGAAATTTATGGAGAATATCTAATAAATGCTCAGGGTGAAGATGTAGTAGCTGGAACAAGAACACCTCAATACATTACTAAAAAAGCCAGAAAAAATGCAAAGGCAAAAGAAAAGTCTATGGAAGAGTCAATGCCAAAAGTATTTAAACAACTAGTTAAAATTTTAAAAGTACTAGAAAAATATTATAAAGATATGCAAGATGTCGAATTTACAGTCGAAAATAATAAATTATGGATGCTACAAACTAGATCAGGTAAAAGGACTTCTAAATCTGCAGTTAAAATAGCAGTAGATATGGTTAAAGAAAAACTTATTTCAAAAAAAGAAGCAATATTGAGAATTGACCCAAGTTCTTTGGATACATTGCTACATCCAACACTAGATGAAAAAAGTTCAATAAATATTATAGCGAATGGTTTACCAGCCTCTCCAGGAGCTGCATGTGGAAAAGTTGTTTTTTCTTCAGATGAAGCTGAAAGATTAAATTCGATGATGCAAGATACTATTTTAGTAAGAATTGAAACTTCACCAGAAGATATTCATGGAATGCATGCTGCAAAAGGAATTTTGACAGCAAGAGGCGGAATGACGAGTCATGCTGCAGTTGTAGCAAGAGGAATGGGAAGACCCTGTGTTTCAGGTTCGAGTGAAATTGATATTGATTACGAAAGAAGAAGATTTAAAACTTCATCTGTAGAAGTTAAAGAAGGTGATATAATTACCATTGATGGTTCATCTGGAAGAATTATTTTAGGAGAAGTAACAACAGTTAAGCCAGAAATTTCGGGAGATTTTTCAAAACTAATGAATTGGGCCGATAGATATAGAAAATTAAAAGTTAGAACAAATTCAGAAACACCACTTGATACAAAAACTGCTAGAGACTTTGGTGCTGAAGGTATAGGTCTTTGTAGAACAGAACATATGTTTTTTGACCAAGAAAGAATTTTATCTGTTAGAGAGATGATTTTATCAAAAACAATTGAAGATAGAAATAAAGCATTAGACAAACTCTTGCCTCATCAAAGAAAAGATTTTACTGAAATATTTAAAATTATGTACGATCTACCTGTAACAGTAAGGTTACTAGACCCTCCGTTGCATGAATTTCTTCCTAAGACTGAGAAGGAAATCAATGATATTGCAAAAGTAGTAGAGTTACCTTTAAAGGAAATTGAGTCAAGAATTAATGAATTACATGAACAAAACCCTATGTTAGGACATAGAGGATGTAGATTAGGTATCTCATTTCCAGAAATTTACGAAATGCAATGTAGGGCAATTTTTGAAGCATTATCAGAGCTTAAGATTAAAAAAATAAAATCAGCTTTTCCTGAAATTATGATCCCATTGGTTTCAACCGAAGCAGAAATAAGAATTATGAAAGAATTAGTTGTAAGAATAGCAAATGAAGTTCAAAAGAAAAAAAATATTAAAATTGATTATACTGTAGGAACTATGATTGAGTTGCCAAGAGCCTCCTTAAAAGCAAAGGATATAGCGAAACATGCAGATTTTTTTAGTTTTGGAACTAATGATTTAACTCAAACGACATTTGGTTTAAGTAGAGACGATAGTGGAAAGTTTTTGAATGACTATATCGAAAATAAAATATTTTCTATCGATCCATTTATATCAATTGATGATGGCGTAGCTGATTTAATTGAAATTGCAACTGAAAGAGGAAGAAAACAAAATAAAAAAATTAAACTTGGAATTTGTGGAGAACATGGTGGTGATCCCAAGAGCATTCGTTTTTGTGCGGAAACAGGGCTAGATTATGTTTCTTGTTCTCCTTATAGAGTTCCCGTAGCGAGATTAGCGGCTGCTCAAGCCGAATTATATAAAAAAAATTAAATTTCTAATTTAAAATCAATAGCAGGCACACTATGAGTTATGCTTCCGATTGAAATTCTATCAATACCAGTTGCTGAAATTTTTTTTACTGATTTTAAATTAATATTTCCTGAGGCCTCAGTTTCATAATACTTTTTGGCTATTTTAACTCCAACCTTAAGTTTCTTAATGTTCATATTATCAAATAAAACTGTATTGAATTTGAGACCAATTATTTTTTTTAATTGATTTAGATTATCTACTTCAACTGTAATTTTTCTTTTTTTTTTATTTTTAATAGCCAAATCAACTAAAGCTTTGATGTTAGAGCTTGCTATATGATTATCTTTAATTAAAAATTCGTCACTCAAGTTAAATCTATGGTTAACTCCACCACCTAGTTTTACAGCATACTTTTGTATTACTCTTAAAGTTGGAATTGTTTTCCTTGTACAACAAATTTTACAATTTTTATTAACCAGCTTAACAAAATTATTTGTTTTAGTGGCAATGCCTGAGATATGACTTATAAAATTAAGAGCAACTCTTTCTCCAATTAATATATTTTCAGCTTTCCCTTTAATAATTGCTATTAAGGTATTTTTTTTTACAAAAGAACCTTCTTTTTTTTTAATTATAAATTTTATCTTTTTGTCAATTAGTTTGAATGTTTGTTTTGCGAATTTCAAACCACCAATCATAGCTTCTTGATTAGAAATTAATTTAGCTTTTATAATTTTAGTATTTTTAATTAAGTTTGAAGTAATATCGCCAGAAGGGTAAAGATCTTCGTTTAAAGCAAGTTTAACTGTATTATTAATATAATAATTGCTTAATTTAATTTGAGACACTTTTATTACCTGCCAATTGCAGCCATTCTCTCAACAGGTATTCTTGCTTTTCTTATCATTTCTTCATCTATTATTATTTCACCAGTTTCACTCTCTAAACAATCTAGAATTTTTGGGAGTGTAATTTTTTTCATATGAGGACAAAGATTACAAGGTCTTATAAATTCTACATTTGGATTTTCTACTTGAATATTATCACTCATCGAACACTCTGTAACCATCATTACTTTTTTAGGTTGTTTATCTTCAACATATTTAATCATTCCACTAGTTGATCCAGCAAAATCACTAGCTTTAATAACATCAGGAGGACACTCAGGGTGTGCAATTATTTTAATTCCAGGATTTTTTTCTCTAATACTGAATATTTCTTTTTCATTAAACTTTTCATGGACCATACAAATTCCTTTCCATGGAATAATTTCAACATCTGTTTGTGAAGCTACGTATTTTGCTAAATAATCATCTGGTAAAAATATAACTTTTTTTACTCCTAGAGAGTTTACAATTTTTACAGCATTAGCAGATGTACAACATACATCAGTTTCAGCTTTTACTTCAGCAGAAGTATTAACATAAGATACAACAGGTACACCTGGATGTTTTTTTTTTAATAGTCTGACATCTTTACCTGTTATAGATGACGACAACGAACAACCAGCATTCATATCCGGTAATAAAACTTTTTTTTTAGGACTCATTAACTTAGAAGTTTCTGCCATAAAATGAACTCCTGCCATTACAATTATATCAGCTTTTGTTTTAGAAGCTTCTATTGCCAGAGCCAAAGAATCAGCAGCAACATCTGCTACTCCATGATAAATCTCTGGAGTTTGGTAGTTATGAGCAAGTATTATTGCGTTTTTTTCTTTTTTTAATTGATTAATTTTATGAATGTAAGGAGCGTGAACAGACCACTCTATTTCTGGTATAATTTTAGAAATTTTTTTATAAATAGGATCAGTTGCTTTTTTAACTTCTTGTGAAAATTCCATATCTAAACTTATCAATCAGCAAGCATCATGTCATTTTATTATTGGTCGCATAAATATTGAAAAATCCATATTTTAAGGGGCGTTCTGTTACCCGGTGCCCCAGACCGTGCTTTTATGATTAACCTAGGTTAATTATGCAGCAAGTGCGTAACTTTCGTTAGCATTTAAAGTTTAGCCCGTTGCGGTGGAACAATCCCGAACGAAAGAATAGCCTTTAGTCACCCGTCGATCCTATTTCACCCCCATAAGTTGCAAATGGTGGAGGTGGTGGGTACTGCCCCCACGTCCGTAATGGTTATTACGAAATTCGTTTATCGTCGTAGTTGGCAAGCCAACGCTATTAATATAAAAGCATTTACAAGAGATTCAATAAAAATCATGAAATTAACTAAAGAACAATCACAAGAAATTAAAGATCAGCAATCTCAAGAGAATCAAACAAAAAGAGTTACAGTTTTAGGGCTTGAAAAAATTCTTTATGAGGCAATACCAGCACTAGATCATGGTTTTGTTAGAGTAGTAGACTATATGGGAGATGACACTTCAATTGTTCAAGCTGCTAGGGTTTCTTATGGAAAGGGAACTAAACAAGTTTCTACAGATAGCGGATTGATAAAGTATCTAATGAGACATTGGCATAGCACTCCTTTTGAAATGTGTGAAATAAAATATCATGTCAAACTTCCAATATTTATTGCACGTCAATGGATCAGACATAGAACAGCAAATGTTAATGAATATTCCGCTAGATATTCTATTTTGGATAAAGAATTTTATTTACCGTCAGTAGAAAATTTAGCAGCTCAATCATCAAGCAATAGACAGGGCAGAGGTGACGTTATTGAAGGGGAGCAAGCTAAAGAAGTTTTAGAACTTTTAAAAAATGACGCAGAAAAAACTTATAATAATTATGAAATGATGCTTAATCAAAGATTTGATGGGTCAACAATTGATGAAAATAAAAAAGGTTTAGCAAGAGAGCTAGCAAGAATGAATTTAACTTTAAATACTTATACTCAATGGTACTGGAAAACCGATTTATTAAATCTAATGAATTTTTTAAGATTAAGAGCAGACAGTCATGCTCAGTATGAAATAAGAGTATATGCTGATATAATGTTAGATACTTTAAAGAAATGGGTTCCAATAACTTTTGATGCATTTATGGATTATAGAGTTGGTGGAACCGAAGTATCAGCTAAAGGTAAATTAATAATTCAAAAATTAATTAAAGGTGTAGAGGTTAATCTTGAAAATTCTGGACTGTCAAAAAGAGAGTGGAATGAATTAATGGTAGCTTTTAATCTTAATGAAAGATTACTTAAATAAAAATATTAAAATTAAATATAGATCTGAAATAGATAGCTTAAGAGCAATTTCAGTTTTAGCAGTTGTAGTTTATCATGCTAAAATAAATATTTTAGGTTATTCATTATTTCCAGGAGGATATTTAGGTGTTGATATCTTCTTTGTAATTTCAGGATACTTAATAACCTCTATAATATTTAAAGAATTAAAGTATAAAAAAAATTTTTCTTTTGGTGGTTTTTATTTAAGAAGAGCTCGAAGAATACTCCCTGCTTTATTTTTTCTGTTATTATGCTCTATCCCATTAGCATGGTTTGCATTATTACCTTCTGGTTTGGTAGATTTTGCTAGGTCTATTTATTTTTCACTTGGATTTTCTTCAAATTTTTATTTTTATTTTACAGGACTTGAGTATGGAGCAGTTGATGGCTTATTAAAACCATTATTACATACTTGGTCTTTAGCAGTCGAAGAACAATATTATATTATATTTCCAGTTTTATTTGTATTTGGTTTTTTTTTTTTAAAAAAAAAAATTCATATAGCTATATTAATAATTCTTCTTTTAAGCTTAATATTTGCTGAATATTTTTCATTAAAAAATTCAAATTTGAATTTTTATATTTTACCAAGTAGAGCTTGGGAACTTTTAGCAGGCTCTGCATTGGTTTTTTTAGAAGATAAAAAAAATTTTAAAATATCTAACTTTGTAAGCAATTTATTTTGTCTTTTAGGATTATTAATGATTTTTTTTTCATTTATCTATTTTTATGAAGCTGTTCCAAATCCTAATTTAAAAAATTGTTTACCAGTAGTTGGGACAATATTTATTTTAATTTTTATAAAAAAAAAAACAATTTTTGCAAAACTTTTAAGTAATAAATTACTTGTTGGCTTAGGTTTAATCTCTTATTCATTATATTTATGGCACTATCCAATCTTTGCTTTTGCAAGAAACCTTAGGATAGCTCAAGGACTATTAGAATACTCACTTATTGCTATTTTGATTTTTTTAATATCAATATTTTCATATTTTTTTATAGAAAAACCTTTTCGTGATAAAAAATTTATATCAAATCAATTATTTGTTAAAATTATTATAATTAGTTCATCAATATTAATTTTATCTTCATTTACAATTATCAACAACAAGGGTTTTAAAAACAGATTTGCAAATTATGATAAATTTAGCATTGACTACCAAAAATACTTAACAGAAGTTAGATTAAAAAAATATGAACTAGGAAATCCACAATTTATTGATTTAAATAAAAAAAATATTTTAATAATTGGCAATTCACATGGAAGAGATACTTTTAATTCCTTAAAACTTAATGAAGATTTATTTGAAAATTTAGAATTTTCAATTCTTGATACTCGAATTTATTGTATTGAAAAAATTTTTGAAAAATCCGAATTTTGTGATGGACTTAAAATGACAAAATTGGAAAAGAAGATATTTAATGAAGCTAATATAATTATAATTAGTGCAGCATATACAGAAAAAGATTTGATCAAAATTGAAAAAATTATAGATATTTCTAAAAAATATAAAAAAGAATTAATTTTGACTACCAAGAGTCCAAGTTTTTATTATGAAAATTATCTATCTATTGTAGATAAATTCTACAATTTAAATAAAAGATTGCCCAATAAAGATGAGACAATAATTTTAGAAAAAGAATATTTTAAAAGTATGGATGAAGGAGTTAAAATTTTGAATAAAAAAATAGAGGTTATAGCTAAAAATAAAAATATTAAATTATTAAAAAAAATAGATTTATTATGTGATCAAAAAAAACAAAGATGTGAGTTTTTAACAAAAAATAAGGATCGAATTTTATATGATGCAAATCATTACTCAATAAATGGAGCTAAACACATAGGAAAAAAAATATTTTCTTTAAATTGGTTAGATTTAAATTAAAAAGATGATTTAATTTTATTAGCTAAATCTAAATAAATTTTAGAAATTTGATGTCCTGGATTAGCTTCAACAATCGGTTTTCCTTCATCAGCAGATTTTCCAACTTCAGGATTAATTGGAATTTCTCCTAAAAATTCTTTTTTGAATTCTTTTGCAGTTTTTTTAACCCCACCTTCACCAAATATTTTATATTTTTTTCCATCATCACCCATAAAATAACTCATATTATCTACTAAGCCTAAAATTTTTACACCGAGTTTATCAAACATCTTAATTCCTCTTTTTACATCTAACAAAGCAATTTCTTGAGGAGTTGATACTATAATTGCACCATCCATTTTAATTTCAGTAGCGAATGTTAACTGAGTATCACCAGTTCCTGGAGGCATATCAACAATTATAAAATCTAAATCTTTCCAAGACACTTTTTGAGTAAAAGTTTTGATTGCGCTTGTTACCATTGGACCTCTCCAGATCATCGGAGTCTGTTGGTCAGCTAGAAATCCAATTGACATACACTGAATATCATATTTAGTAATTGGTGTTAAAGTTATTCCATCACTTTTTGGTTTTTCATTAATATCAAACATTTTTGGAATAGAGGGTCCATAAATATCAGCATCAAGTAAACCAACCTTACAACCAATACTTTTTAAGGCTAAAGCAAAGTTAGTTGCGAATGTAGATTTTCCTACCCCTCCTTTTGCACTTGAAATAGCTATTGTAAATTTTGTGCCTTTAATAGGGTTTTTTTCCGGAGGTTTCCCTGCCATTTTTTTCCTCATTGCGTCATTTAATTCTGGTTTTTCCTTAGGCATATTCTTATCTTAGCTTGTTTTTCTCTATAAAGACATTATATACATTGTCATATGTCAGACGATTTTCAAGGTAGAGGCGGAAGTCCATGGGGAACACCTCCAGGAGGAGGAAATGGTTCTGGGAAAAGACCAACACCTCCAGACATTGATGCAATTATTAGAGACATTCAAAGTAAAATTAATAAATTTTTACCTGGTGGAAGCTCATCAGGAGGTAAACCAATTGGTCTAGTTTTAATTATTCTAGCATTTGTGTGGTTAGCAAGTGGCTTGTATAGAGTCCTGCCAGACGAACAAGGTGTGGTGCTTAGATTTGGTAAATTTATAAAAACTACTCAACCAGGATTGAACTATCATATACCATTTCCTGTTGAGACAGTGCAGACACCAAAAGTTACAAAAGTAAATAGAATGGATATAGGCTTTAGGTCTGAAAGAGATAGCGGTTTTTCCACAGGAGGAGGAGTAGCAGACGTGCCCCAAGAAAGCTTAATGTTAACAGGTGATGAAAATATAGTTAATATAGATTTTTCAGTATTTTGGGTAATTAAAGATGCGGGGAAATTTCTATTTCAAATTCAAGACCCGGAAGGAACAGTGAAAGCTGCAGCTGAAACAGCAATGAGAGAAGTTATTGCAAAAAGTGATATTCAACCAATTTTAACAGAAGGAAGAGCAAAAATTGAAACTGAAACACAAGAAATTATTCAATCAATTTTAGACGAATACAATAGTGGTATTCAGATTACACAAGTTCAAACTCAAAAAGCAGATCCACCAGATCAAGTAATAGATGCTTTTAGAGATGTTCAAGCTGCGAGAGCAGACATGGAAAGATCTAAAAATGAAGCTGAAGCATATGCTAATGACGTTATACCAAGAGCCAGAGGGGAAGCTCAAAAAATTTTACAAGCAGCTGAAGCCTATAAAAAAGAAGTAGTTGCAAAAGCTGAAGGTGAGGCAAGTAGATTTATTTCTATTTATACCGAATATGCTAAGGCAAAAGAAGTTACTCAAGAAAGAATGTATTTAGAGACTATGGAAAAAGTTTTAGCAGACATTGATAAAGTGATTATTGAAAAAAATGCAGGTTCAGGTGTAGTTCCATATTTACCACTTCCTGAATTGGGTAAAAAGAAAGTGACAAATTAATGAAAATACAAAAAATTTTATTACCAGTTATTATTGTAATTGGAGCTATAGCTTTTTTTTCAATATTTATAGTTAAAGAAGTAAATCAAGCAATCGTACTTCAGTTTGGTGATCCTAAAAAAATCATATTAAAACCTGGTTTAAACTTTAAAATACCATTTATTCAAAATGTTGTTTATCTTGATAAAAGAATTTTAAATTTAGATACACCACCGGAAGAAGTTATTGCATCAGATCAAAAAAGATTAATTGTAGATGCATTTGCAAGATTTCAAATAGTAGATCCTTTAAAATTTTATATTTCAGTTGGAAATGAAAGAGTTGCAAGATCAAGGTTAGCCACAATAATTAATTCAAGATTAAGAAATGTATTAGGACAACAAGAGTTACAAACTTTACTTTCGAAGGATAGAACGAAACAAATGACATTAATCCAAGAAGGTGTAAACACTGAAGCTGAAAACTTTGGTATTAAAATTGTAGATGTTAGAATAAAAAGAGCAGATTTACCTCAAGCAAATAGTGAAGCAATTTATAGACGAATGCAAACTGAAAGAGAGAGAGAAGCAAAAGAATTTAGGGCAAGAGGAGCCGAGATGGCTGTAACTATTACGTCAACAGCAGACAAAGAAGTAGCAGTAATTTTAGCTGATGCCAATAAAGACTCTGAAATTATGAAAGGAGAAGGTGATGGAGAAAGAAACAAAATTTTTGCTGATGCATTTGGCAGAGATCCAGAATTTTTTGCTTTTTATAGAGCTATGCAAGCATACGAAACAGCTTTGATTGGAGGTGATACATCACTGATATTATCTCCTGATAGTGAATTTTTTAAATTTTTTGGTAATATCAAGCCAAAACAATAACTAAATATAATGATATAATGAAAGAGCTAATTATAGCTTTAGGTCTTTTTCTTTTTATTGAGGGAATTTTATATGCCTTATTTCCATCAAAAATGAAAAATATGTTAAAAAAAATGGAAATGATTAAAGATAACCAATTACGATCTGGTGGACTTATATTTGCACTGATTGGTTTTATTATAATTTGGTATGCTAAAAGTTAATATGAGTAAAATTCGAAAATTATTAATAATTTTTTTTATAGTTGTTTTTACACCTAAGATTTTTGCAAAAGAAGCTCCAGCATCTTTTGCTGATTTGGCCGAAAAATTAATGCCATCAGTGGTAAATATCTCCACTACCACAACTGTTATTACTAATACCAATCCTTTTCCAGGTTTTAAATTTCCTCCAGGATCACCTTTTGAAGATATGTTTAAAGAATTTGGGACTCCTCAAAAAAGAAAGTCTGCAGCTTTGGGATCAGGATTTATAATTGATGAAAAAGGAATTGTAATAACAAATAATCATGTAATTCAAGACGCAGAAGATATTCTTGTAAGGGTTGGGGGTGATAAAGAATATAAAGCTACACTAATTGGTGCAGATCCTTTGTCAGATATTGCGGTTATTAAGATAAACTCAAAAGAAAAATTTATTCCAGTAAAGTTTGGTGACTCAGATAAAGCAAGAATTGGAGATTGGGTAATTGCAATAGGTAATCCATTTGGTTTAGGTGGAACAGTAACCACAGGAATTATTTCAGCAAGAAATAGATCAATTGGACTTTCGAGATATGAGGATTATATTCAAACTGATGCCTCAATCAACTCTGGGAATTCTGGGGGGCCTTTATTTGATATGGACGGTAATGTTATTGGCATTAACACAGCAATTTTAGGTCAATCAGGTTCAATTGGTATAGGTTTTTCAATTCCATCTAATAGCGCAAAAAAAGTTGTAAGCCAGTTAATAGAATTTGGTGAAACTAAAAGAGGATGGCTAGGAGTTAGAATTCAAGTAGTTACACAAGAAATTGCCGATATAGAAAAGCTAGGTGATCCTAGAGGTGCATTAGTTGCAAGTGTTGCAGAAAAAAGTCCATCAGACAAAGCAGGTATCAAGGCAGGAGATATTATATTGGAATTCAATGGTACAAAAATTAAAGAAATGAAGGAACTTCCAAAGATTGTTGCCCAAACTGAAGTTGGAAAAACTGTAAATGTTAAAGTATGGAGAAATAAAAAAGAGATTAATAAAAAAATTAAATTAGGTAGATTAGAGACATCAAGTGATTTTAAAAAGAAAGAACTTAAAAAGTCTGAAGAAGAAAAACAAATAATTTCAGAAATAAAATCTTTAAAAATCACAGTAAGACTATTAAATAAAAAAGATATTGAACAAAGAAAACTTCCAAACCAAACAACAGGATTAGTTATAACTAATATTGGTAAAAGTAGTCCAGTTAAAGACTTAAATATAGGCGATATAATAGTTGAGGTTCAAAAGAAAAAAATCAAATCTATAAATCAACTTATAAATATAGTAGACACTGCTTTAAAATCTGATCAAAAAACAATCTTGATTGCAATCTATAATAATCAAAACCAAAGAAGATATATTGGTATTAAATTAGATTAATAATGGACAAGCTGTCCAAGATTTTTTTTAATTTCAGGTCCTACTGCTTCTGGTAAATCTAGTTTAGCAGTAAAAATTGCTAAAAAAATTAATGGAGAAATTATTAACGCAGACAGTATGCAGGTTTACAAGAAATTAAAAATCTTAACTGCTAGACCAAGTAAAAAAGAACAAAAAAATATCAAACATCATTTGTATGGAATAATTGATCCAGACAAAAAATTTTCTACAGGACAATGGTTAAAAGAAACAGTCAAAATTATTAAAGATATTCAAAAAAGAAATAAAATTCCGATATTAGTTGGTGGAACTGGCTTATATTTTTATTCATTAATTAATGGTTTGGTTAAAATTCCAAAAATTCCTCTTAAAATTAGAAATAAAGTTAGATTAATACAAAGTAAAATAGGTCAAAAAAATTTTTATAAGAAACTTAAAAAACTAGATCCAAATATTAAAAATAAATTTGATCCAAATGACTCGCAAAGATCGATAAGGGCCTATGAAATTAAATTATTTACAAAAACCTCTATGTATGAGTGGTTTAATAAAACTGAGTCAAAATTTAAAGATAGTGAATTTTTAAAATTATATATAAATTTTAAAAGAGATGAGCTTGTCGAGAGAATTTCATTAAGAACATCGAGAATGATTGAAGAAGGCGCAATTGAAGAAGTAAAAAGATTTAATAAATTGAAGATTAAAAAAGAAAATAGTGTGAATAAAGTGATTGGGATTGTCGAATTGACACAGTTTTTAAAAAATCAGATAAATCTAATTGAAGCTAAAGAGTTAATCTCTATTAAAACTAGACAATACGCCAAAAGACAAGCTACTTGGGCAAGAGGTAGAATGAGTTCTTGGAAAAAAATTAATCCAGCTAAAATTAGAGACTTCATAAAAAAATTAAATAAATCATCTCTTAAACTTGACCAATTAACATAAAGTCGAATAGATTGCCCAAATGGGTAATTTATATTCAGGAGCAGAAATTGTTTTTAAGTGTTTGGAGGATCAAAAAGTTGATTATATTTTTGGTTACCCAGGAGGAGCTGTACTTCCAATATATGATGAATTAAAAAATCATCCATCAATTAAACATATTTTGGTTAGACACGAACAAGGAGCAGGTCATGCCGCAGAAGGTTATGCAAGGTCAAGTGGAAAACCAGGAGTTGTACTGGTTACTTCAGGTCCAGGTGCAACAAATGTTGTAACAGCATTAACCGATGCTTATATGGATTCAGTTCCATTAGTTTGTATTTCAGGTCAAGTACCAACACATTTAATTGGAACAGATGCCTTTCAAGAGTGTGATACAACAGGAATTACTAGACCTTGCACAAAACATAACTGGTTAGTTAAAGATATAAATGATCTTCCAAGAATAATGCATGAAGCATTTGATGTTGCAACGACAGGTAGACCAGGACCAGTATTGGTCGACATCCCGAAAGATATTCAGTTTGCAAAAACAAGGTATCTGAAACCTAAAAAAGAGAAAAAAATTAATGGAAAAGTTATTAATAGATTTAATCAAAAAGATATAGATCATTTAATAAATTTAATGAGCAAATCATTAAAACCAGTTTTTTATACTGGGGGCGGAGTAATTAATTCAGGACCAAAAGCAAGTGAACTGTTAAGAGAGCTAGTTTCTTTAACTGGATTTCCAATTACATCAACATTGCAAGGATTAGGAGCATATCCAGGAGATGATAGTCTGTTTTTAGGCATGCTGGGCATGCATGGAACCTATGAGGCAAATAATGCAATGCATGATTGTGATTTATTAATTAACATTGGTGCCAGATTTGATGATCGTATCACAGGAAAGATAGACGAATTTTCTCCAAAATCAAAAAAAGTTCATATTGATATTGATCCATCCTCAATTAATAAAATTATAAAAGTAGATTTATCTATTGTAGGAGATGTTAGTGATGTAATTAGATCTACAATCAAAACTTTAAAAAAGAAAAATTTAAAATTAGATAAATCAAACAAGCAAAAAATTTCAAAATGGTGGCAATTAATTCAAAAATGGAGAACAAAAAACTCTTTAAATTTTATTAACAGTGATGAAATTATTAAGCCTCAGCATGCAGTAAAAAGACTCTATGAATTAACTAAAGATAAAGACACATTTATAACAACTGAAGTTGGACAACACCAGATGTGGGCTGCTCAACATTATAAATTTAATAAGCCAAATAGATGGATGACATCTGGAGGACTTGGAACTATGGGATATGGTTTGCCTGCAGCAGTTGGAGTGCAAGTTGCAAATCCTAAAAAATTAGTAATTGACATTGCAGGAGAAGCTTCAATTTTAATGACTATGCAAGAGATTTCGACAGCTGTTCAATACAATTTACCAGTTAAAATTTTTATTTTAAACAATCAATATATGGGAATGGTTAGACAGTGGCAGGAATTACTCCATGAAAAAAATTATTCAGAAAGTTATTCTGAAGCTTTACCTGATTTTGTAAAATTAGCTGAAGCTTATGGATGCATAGGAATTAGAGCTAAATCACCAGATGAACTTGATAAAAAAATTAAAGAAATGATCGATATAGATAAACCAGTGATTTTTGATTGTCTTGTTGATCAGGATGAAAATTGTTTTCCTATGATACCGTCAGGCAAGCCTCATAATCAAATGCTTTTAGGTCCTAAAGATCAAGAAGAAAATAAGATTAAAGGTAAAGGAAAGGTATTGGTTTGATATGGTAAAATCTAGATCAGCATATAGTACACCTAGCAAACTTGGGAAATTAGATACTCATATTTTTGTTGTTTGGGTAGATAATGAAGCCGGTGTACTTGCTAGAATTGTTGGCCTCTTTTCTGGACGAGGATACAATATAGAATCTTTAGCAGTAGCCGAAGTTGATCATAAAAAAAATCTTTCAAGGGTAACAATTGTGACAACAGGAACACCCCAAGTAATTGAACAAATAACATTGCAATTAAAGAAATTAGTTCCAGTTCACAAAGTAGCTAACTTTAAAAGAGAAGATAAAAAAGTAATATTTAAAGAAATGTCATTATTAAAAATTGTTGGAAATTCAGTTAAAATTAATAAAGCTTTAAATGTTTGTAAAAAATTTAACCCAGTTATATTAGATCAAACTAAGAAATCTGTTGTAATTCAGGTTACTGCATTAAGAAGAGAAATAGATAAGATGATAAAAAATTTAAAACCACTTGGTCTTGTAAGCGCTTCAAGAACTGGAGCGGTTGCAATGACAAGAGGCGCAGAAATATTTAACTAAATATTAAAAGGAGAAAAAAATGAAAATGTTTTATGAAAAAGATGCTGATGTAAATTTAATTAAAAGTAAAAAAATAGCAATCTTTGGTTATGGAAGCCAAGGACATGCACATGCATTAAATTTAAAAGATAGTGGCGCAAAAGAAGTAGTAGTAGCACTTAGAGATGGATCAGCAAGTAAAGCAAAAGCTGAGTCTAAAGGTTTAAAAGTGATGAATTTATCTGATGCTGCAGAATGGGCTGAGGTAGCAATGATACTTACACCAGATGAATTACAAGCTACTATTTATAAGAATCATATAGAACAAAGAATAAAAGAAGGAACAAGTTTAGCTTTTGCTCATGGTTTGAATATTCATTATAAACTTATTAATGCAAGAAAAGATCTTGATGTGTTTATGGTTGCTCCTAAAGGCCCCGGACATTTAGTTAGAAGTGAATATGAAAAAGGAGGAGGAGTACCTTGTCTTATGGCCGTTCATCAAGATGGAACGGGGAAGGCAAGAGATCTTGCATTATCTTATGCTTCAGCAATAGGTGGTGGAAAGTCAGGAATCATTGAAACAACATTTAAAGATGAGTGTGAAACAGATTTATTTGGAGAACAAACAGTCCTTTGTGGTGGATTAGTTGAGCTGATTAAAAATGGATACGAAACTTTAGTAGAAGCAGGTTATGAACCAGAGATGGCTTATTTCGAATGCCTTCATGAAGTTAAATTGATTGTTGATTTAATTTATGAAGGTGGAATTGCAAACATGAACTATTCTATTTCAAACACTGCTGAATATGGCGAATACGTTTCTGGGCCAAGAATAATTAAAAAAGAAGAAACAAAGCAGAGAATGAAAGAAGTTTTAGCTGATATTCAGTCTGGAAAATTTACAAAAGATTGGATGAAGGAGTGTGAAGGAGGGCAAAAAAACTTTTTAAAAACTAGAAAAGATTTAGCTGATCACTCTATAGAAAAAGTTGGATCTAAGTTAAGAGAAATGATGCCCTGGATCAGTAAAAATAAACTCATAGATAGTGATAAAAGCTAACACTTATTTAAAGGGTTTCTACTTATACACGAATTTGTAAAGTTAAATTAATTAACCTATACTTTTCATTATAATAATTAGGAGGGGAAAATGAAGTTTACGAACTTAATTAAGTTTTTATTGGCTACTTTGATTATTTTTGCATCGAATAATGCTATAGCAAAAACGATCAAATGGTCTATGCAAGGAGATAGTTTAACACTAGATCCGCACGCACAAAATGAGGGTCCTACAACTCAAGTATCAAGACAAATTTATGAAGCTCTTGTTACTAGAGGTTTAGATATGTCGATAGGACCTCAACTAGCAACAAAATGGAAAGCGGTAGATCCAAATACTTGGTATTTCTATTTAAGAGATGATGTTAAGTTTTCTAATGGACAAAAAATGACATCTGAAGATGTGGTTTTTAGTATACTAAGAGCAAAACAACCAACGTCTGATTTTAAAGAATACATAAGTACTATTTCATCAGTTAAAGCAATTGATGATTACACAGTTCAAATTAAAACAAGTAAACCAAATCCAATTCTTTTAAACCAGTTATCAAATATATTTGTTATGTCTAAACAATGGGCAACAGATAATTTTGCTATTGCGCCACAAAATTGGGATGCAGGACAAGAAACATTTTCTGCAACAAATGCAATGGGAACCGGTCCTTTTAAAATCACTTTAAGAGAGCCTAATACAAAAACTGTTTTTAAAAAAAATGGTAAATGGTGGGGTAATGTTGAACATAATATAACTGAGATACAGTTACTTCCAATTAAAAATGCCGCAACAAGAGTAGCTGCTTTATTATCTGGTGAAATAGATATAGTCACAGACGCTCCAGTTCAAGACTTGGCTCGTATTAGTTCTTCGGGAGGTCATAAAGTAGAAAGCACTCCTCAGATGCGTACAATCTTTCTTGGAATGGATCAAGCTGCTGATAAACTAAGAACAGGTAATACTGGAGACAATCCTTTTAAGAAAAAAGAGGTTAGACAAGCTCTTTATCAAGCAATAGACATAGAAGCTATAAAGAAAAAAGTTATGAGAGGTTTAAGTGAACCAGCAGGGATTATAACTTTTCCTGGCGTTACAGGTTATACTAAGGCTCTTGATAAAAGACTACCTTACGATGTTGACGCTGCAAAAAAACTGTTAGCGGATGCCGGATATCCAGATGGTTTTGATGTTGAACTAAGATGTCCAAATGACAGATATGTAAATGATGAAGCAATTTGCACAGCTGTTGTAGGAATGTTAGGAAAAATAGGAGTTAATGTATCTTTATTTGCTCAAACTAAAAGTAAACACTTTAAAGAATTAAAAGATAACCAGGGTGATTTTTATATGCTTGGTTGGGGTGTTCCTACTTTAGATAGTCATTACGTATTCCATTATCTATATGAGTCAGGTGCAAGCTGGAATAAAGTTAATTTCAGTGATTCAGATGTAGATGCTGCAATTAGAGTAATGGAAGGAGAAGTTGACCTAGATAAAAGAAATGCTGCAATAGCAAAAGCTTGGAAAATTGTAAGAGATAATATTGCTTATCTTCCTTTACATCACCAAGTAATTTCTTGGGCATCAAAATCAAATGTTGATGTTCCTATAAGACCGAATAACGAACCATTATTCCGTTTTTCTAGAGTAAACTAAATTAATTTTTTACAAGCCCTTTTAAAAAAGGGCTTGTAAGCTAAGTTTTCATAAATTGATAAAATATTTTTTTAAGCGTTTATTTCAGTCAGCAATGGTTATGCTGGTTGTTGCATTTGTTTCTTTTTCTCTATTTAATTTTGTTGGTGATCCAATTAATAATATGGTTGGTGAAGAAACTTCAGATGAAGAAAGAGCTGAGCTTAGAGATACTTTAGGATTAACAGACCCAATACATATTCAATTTTCTAGATTTGTAGTAAATGCTTCTAAAGGTAATTTTGGTATTTCTTATCAATTAAAAAGACCAGTTTCTGAATTAATCTCTGAAAGACTACCAGCAACGATCGAACTTGTTTTAATTTCAGCATTAATTGCACTTGTATCTGGAACTTTATTGGGAGTTTATACTGGGATAAATCGAAAAGGCTTTTTGAGTGATATAATATTAGCTATTTCTTTGCTGGGTGTTTCACTCCCTACATTTGTAATCGGGATATTATTTATTTATCTTTTTGCTGTAATTTTAGGGATACTACCTTCATTTGGTAGAGGAGAGGTTGTTAGTTTAGGCTATTGGACTACTGGTTTTTTAACTATATCTGGCTTAAAGGCTATAATTCTTCCATCTGTAACTCTAAGTCTTTTTCAAATGACTTATATCATTAGGTTAGTTCGCGCAGAAATGATGGAAATTTTGCAAACAGATTATATTAAATTTGCAAGAGCAAGAGGTATAAAAGAAAAAAGCATTCATTACAAACATGCATTAAAAAATGGATTAATACCTGTAATTACAATTGCAGGAATAAACATAGGTACTTTAGTTGCATTTTCAATAATTACAGAAACTGTTTTTCAATGGCCAGGTATGGGATTCTTATTCATACAGGCTGTCCAATTCGTTGATATACCAATTATGTCAGCATACTTAGTTTTTATAGCATTTGTATTTGTAATGATAAATTTCATCGTAGATATTTTATATTACTTCATTGATCCGAGAATTAGAGTTAAAGCGGAGGTAGTAAGTGGATAGTAAAAATTTAACATTATTTAATAGAATAAAAGATAGTGATATTTACTTTAGTTTTATAAAGTCACCAACAGCTGTATTTTCTACTATTATATTGATTATAATTTTCTTTTGTTCTTTTTTTGTTGAATTAGTAACACCATATAATCCATTTGACCCATCATCTTTATCTTTAATGGATGCTTTTACACCACCTTCATGGACAAAAGATGGTCTTGCTAAATTTATTTTAGGAACTGATGGTCAAGGTAGAGATATGTTATCCACAATTCTTTATGGATCACGAATTTCTTTAATCGTAGGTTTTTCAGCAGTTATATTTGCTTTAATATTAGGAGTAGGATTAGGATTAAGTGCTGGATATTTTGGTGGTAAATATGAAATGATTGTTATGAGATTAACAGATGTACAATTAACTGTACCAAGTATCTTAATGGCTCTTTTAGTAGATGGAATTGCACGTGGAATTATTTCAAGAGAAATGCATGACGAAATGGCAATATATGTTTTGATTTTTGCAATCGGTATTTCTGAGTGGCCGCAGTTTGCAAGAGTTTCAAGAGCTGCAACATTAGTTGAAAAAAATAAAGATTATGTTTCTGCGTCTACAATTATTGGTGTTTCAAATATAATTATTATGATTAAACACATATTACCAAATATTATGAGACCAGTTCTAGTAATTGGGACAATAGGACTTGCACTTGCAATAATAGCTGAAGCTACACTTAGCTTTTTAGGAGTAGGTGTTCCTCCAACAACACCTTCGCTAGGTACATTGATTAGACTAGGTAATGATTTTTTATTTTCTGGGGAATGGTGGATTACTTTTTTTCCAGCTATATTTTTAGTTTTATTAGCTTTTTCAATTAATTTACTAGGAGATTGGATGAGAGATACTCTTAATCCAAAATTAAATTAATGACATTTTTAAAAATTAATAATTTGAGTGTTAATTATGAAATGCGCAGAGAAACAGTTTACGCTGCAAAAAAAATAAATATTAATGTCGAAAAAGGTGAAATACTTGGTTTAGTTGGAGAATCTGGATCTGGAAAAAGTACAGTTGGTAATGCTATAATTAATCTTATAGATGAACCAGGTAAAGTGTCTGGTGGATCAATAATATTAGATGGAATAGATATTTATGAAAATCCTGAAAATATTCTTAAACTTAGAGGCAAAAAAATAGGTCTTATTTTTCAAGATCCACAAACATCTTTAAACCCTATACTTACAATTGGAGAACAATTAATTGAAACAATTCAAACTCATTTAAAGTTAAGCAAAGAAGAAGCAAAAGATAAATCAATTAAGTTATTAAAAGAGGTAGGAATAAAAGATGCTGAAATTAGATTTAATAATTATCCTCATCAATTTTCTGGAGGAATGAGACAAAGAGTTGTAATTTCATTGGCTCTTTGTTGCGAACCAGAACTTCTTATTGCTGATGAGCCAACTACTGCACTTGATGTTTCAATTCAATCGCAAATTTTAGATTTAATTAAAAGATTAACTGAGGAAAGAAATTTAGCTGTAATATTAATTACCCATGACATGGGGGTAATATCTGAGACAGCAAACAGAGTGGCAGTAATGAAAAATGGAGATTTAGTAGAGATAGGTCCAACTAAAGAAATATTAACTAAACCTAAAGAGATTTATACCAAAGCACTTATAAGTTCAGTTCCACCTACAAATAAAAAAATATCTAGATTTAAAATTATTGAGAAAGAAAATAAAAAACAGGGCGAAACTAATATTAAAATTTTGAATAGATGGACAAAAAAAGAAATTATTGATCAAGATTTAGTTAAAGTTAAAAATTTAAGTAAAACATTTGATGACAATTTTTTTACAGAAAGTTCTAAAAATTCTGTAATGGCAGTAGACGATGTGTCATTTAACATAAAAGAAGGGGAGTCCTTTGGGTTAGTTGGAGAAAGTGGTAGTGGTAAATCAACAATAGCAAAAATGATTGTTAATTTATATAGCCCAAGTGCTGGAGATATTGATTTTGATAATGTCTGTATAACTAAAATCAAAAGAAATAAAGAAATGATGAAGTTTAGAAAACAAATTCAAATGATTTTTCAGGATCCTTATTCATCATTAAATGGGAGATTAAAAGTTAAAGATATAGTTTCAGAGCCAATTAAACTTCACAATCCTTCAATTAGTTCAAAAGATATAGATAGTTATATTTATGATTTATTAGAATCTGTTGAGTTAACTCAACAATCAGCTGAACGTTATCCCCATGAATTTTCTGGAGGACAAAGACAAAGAATATCAATCGCAAGAGCTCTTGCTACTCAACCGAGACTTCTTGTGTGCGATGAACCAACCTCAGCATTAGATGTTAGTATTCAAGCTCAAATTTTGAATCTATTAAAAGATTTACAAGAACAGCTTAACTTAACAATATTATTTATAAGCCATGATCTGCCAGTGGTAAGACAAATGTGTGATCGCATAGGAGTTTTGAAAAATGGAAAGATATGCGAAATTTCAAAAACTGAGGAATTATTTGAAAGTCCAAAACATGAATACACCAAAGAACTTTTACATCTGATGCCTAAAATTGAGTCTATTTATAATTAATATATCTCGAAGACCTAAAACGATCGTATAATAATCAAAATTTAACAAAATATTTTGCATTCTCTCCTATAGATTGTATTATAGATTTTCAAAAATTTTTGATTATGAACGATAAAAATAGAGTTTTATTATTTGATACTACTATGCGCGATGGTGAACAATCACCTGGTGCATCAATGAGTCTTGAGGAAAAAATTCAAATATCAAGAGTGTTTGATGAAATGGAAATCGATATTATTGAAGCAGGGTTTCCAATAGCATCTCCAGGTGATTTTGAATCAGTTACAGCAATAAGTAAAATTTTGAAAAATTCAATACCAGCTGGACTTTCAAGACATTCTAAAAAAGATATTGATGCATGTTACGAGGCTTTGAAGGCAGCACCAAGATTTAGAATTCATACTTTTATTTCTACAAGTCCATTACATATGAAGCATAAGCTAAATAAATCACCAGAACAAGTTTATGAAAGCATTAAAGAGCATGTTACTTATGCAAGAAACTTTACCGATGATGTAGAGTGGTCTTGTGAAGATGGTACGAGAACTGATATGGATTATATGTGCAAAACAGTAGAACTTGCAATTAAATGTGGGGCTAAAACAATTAATATTCCTGACACAGTAGGCTATACTGTTCCATCAGAGTTTACTAAAATCATAACTACATTAAAAAATAAAGTACCGAATATTGATAAAGCTATTTTATCAGTTCATTGTCATAATGATTTAGGTTTAGCAGTTGCAAATTCCTTAGCAGGTGTTTCTGCTGGAGCAAGGCAAGTTGAGTGTACGATAAATGGAATTGGAGAAAGAGCAGGTAATGCTGCTCTTGAAGAAATTGTTATGGCAATTAAAACTAGAAATGATTTAATGCCTTATACAACTGGAATTAAAACAGAATTACTAAGTAAAGCATCAAAAGTTGTTTCAAATGCAACTTTTCCTGTGCAATTTAATAAAGCAATCGTTGGTAAAAATGCATTTGCTCATGAAGCAGGAATTCATCAGGATGGTATGCTTAAAAATAGAAATACATATGAAATTATGACGCCTGAAAGTGTAGGTGTTAAAAAAACTTCTTTGATAATGGGAAAGCATTCTGGAAGACATGCATTCAAAGAAAAATTAAATGATCTTGGATATGTAGATGTTACTGATGATGTTATACAAACAGCTTTTGGTAAATTTAAGATTTTAGCTGACAAGAAAAAACATGTTTACGACGATGATATAGCAGCTCTAGTCGATGATAGTATGGTTTTAGATAAAAACGTTATTAATCTAAAATCTTTAAAAGTTTTTGCTGGCACTGGCGAACCTCAAAAAGCTGAAATGACTTTGGATGTTTACGGAGAAGTGAAGAAAACTACAGAAACAGGAGATGGGCCAGTAGATGCAATTTTTAAATGTATAAAAATTTTATATCCACATGATGTTAAACTTTTATTATATCAAGTTCACGCAGTAACAGAAGGTACAGACGCTCAAGCTACAGTAAGTGTTAGAATTGAAGAAAATGGAAAAACAACTGTTGGACAAGCATCTGATACCGATACATTAGTAGCTTCAGCAAATGCATATTTAGGTGCATTAAATAAAATGATTATTAAAAGAGAAAAATCAGCACCAATGGAACAAGAAACTCAAAAAATGAAAGGTATATAAAATGGCAAAATGGTTTAAAAACATAGCAAATATTTGGAGTCAAGATATGGCGATAGACCTTGGTACTGCTAACACATTAGTAGTATTAAAAGGACAAGGTGTTGTACTTAATGAGCCTTCTGTGGTTGCAATTGTTGAAAATTCTGGAAAAAAAACGGTATTAGCAGTAGGTGATGAAGCTAAAACAATGTTAGGAAGAACTCCAGGAAATATTAGTGCCATAAGACCTTTGAGAGATGGTGTAATTGCTGATTTTATTGTCACAGAAGAAATGATCAAACATTTTATAAAAAAAGTACATAAAAATAGTACATTTGCTAATCCTAGAATTTTAATTTGTGTTCCAACTGGATCAACTCCGGTTGAAAGAAAAGCAATTCAAGATAGCGCTTTAGCAGCAGGAGCAAGAAGAGTTCAATTAATTGAGGAACCAATCTCAGCAGCTATAGGTGCAGGACTACCTATATCAGAAGCTACAGGGTCTATGGTTGTAGATATAGGTGGTGGTACTACTGAAATTGCTGTTATGTCTTTAGGTGGGGTAGTTTTTTCTAGATCATTAAGAGTTGCAGGCGATGCAATGGACCAAGCTCTAATTAATTATATGAGAAAAGAATATAATTTAATGATTGGTGATAGTACTGCAGAAAAAATTAAAAAGGAAATTGGTACAGCACTTCCCACAAATAATAATACATATGCTGTAAAAGGAAGAGATTTAAGATCTGGAACGCCAAAAGAAGTTAATATTACTGAAGAAGATTCATCTGAAGCTTTAAATGAAATATTGAAAGAAATGGTTAATGGAATTAAAGATGCTTTAGAAAATACACCACCAGAGCTTTCAGCTGATTTAGTTGATATGGGTCTAACCTTAACTGGTGGAGGAGCATTATTAAAAAATATAGACAAAAGATTTTCTAAAGAAACCGGTCTACCGGTCCACATTGCTGACGATCCATTAACTTGTGTTGCAATAGGTACTGGTAAAGCTTTAGATCAAGAAGAAATATTTTCTACTGTATTATCTGAATATTAAAAATAATGGAAACAAGCAGAGACGATTTTGTAATTGCAATTCGTTCTGCATTTTTAAAAAAAAGTAACAAACAACGATTTTCTTTAATAGGGTTAATTTTTTTTTCAATATTTTTTTTAATACTTGGTAGATTTAATTTTCCTATAATTAATCATACAAAAATTTTTATTAAAGAAATAATTTATAGATCTTCATTTATTATTTCAGTACCAGAAAATTTTGTAAAAAATACTTATTCTAACATAGAAAGTCATTTTAATTTATATGATGAACATGAAAATAATAAAAAAGAGTTACAAGAATTTAAAGCATTAAAATTAAAAAATGATTATATTTTATTAGAGAATATTAGGTTAAAAAAAATAATAGACTCTTATTTAGTTAGTTCTGAAGAGATAGTAGCAAAAGTTTTGATTGATAAGCAAAGTCCATTTTTAAGATCAGTTGTTTTAAGTAAAGGTAGTAGAAATAAAGTCAAATTAGGTATGGCAGTTTTAGATAATAATTATTTAGTAGGAAAGATAGTGGAAGTAAATTATTTAACGTCAAGAGCTTTATTGTTGTCAGATTTAAATAGCAAAATTCCAGTATCGATTGAACCTGGAAACATACAATCTATATTGTCTGGTACAGGTAAAAATGAAGGCATTATTCAGTATTTAAAAGATGAAACAAACATAAGTAATGAAAGTATAATTTATACATCTGGTTCGGGAGGATTATTTAAAGAAGGAATTCCAATTGGAAAAATAGATAGTCAAAAAACAGAAATAAATTCTGAAGAAGAAAAAAAACAAAATAAAAAAGTTTTATTTTTTTCTGATTTTTCACAATTGCAATTTGTCAAAATTGTAGAATTTAAGGAAAATAATAATTAAATGGGTAAATTTAAAGATATAACATTTTTTAAAAGGATAATTGCCAATATTCCGATTCTATTACTTTTTATTTCGGTTTTAAATGAATTTGATTTTAATTATTTGGAGATAAAATTTTTTGCATTTAACTTTCCATTTATTCTAATATTTTATTGGAGCTTAAAAAAAACTGAAGTTTTGGGTTATGGCTATATTTTTATTGCAGGTTTAATAAATGATGTTGTTATAGGTTTTCCAATTGGTATAAGCAGTTTTTGTTATTTACTTATATGTGGATTTGCAGCATATCTAAAAAATATTACCTTAAGACCTAGTTTACTAAAAGATTGGTTATTTTTTTTATTTACAATCTTAGCAACAAATTCAATAATGTATTCACTATTAGTTTTATTTTTCGGGTTTGAAATTAATTATAATAAATTATTAATAAATTTATCATTTACTTTTTTATTATATATTTTATTCGCCTATATTTTTGACATGTATCACAAGTTAGTTTTTGGAAGAACAAATGATTGATAGTAGTGACTCTGGTATAAAAAAATTAAACACAATAAATAGAAGAATGTTTATTATTTCTGCGGCTAAAGCTTTAGTTTTTACAGGTATTATTGCGAGACTTTTTTCACTTCAAATTAGTGATAATAAAAAATATTTGACTCTTTCTGATAAAAACCGATTAAGAGAGTGGAGATTGCCGCCAATAAGAGGAGAATTTTTAGATTATTTTGGTAATACTATAGCAGGAAATTTAAAAGTTTATCAACTACACGTAATTCCAGAACAAGTTGAAGATTTTAAATCTTTAATGGTGAGACTTAAAGATATTTTAGATTTAAGTAAAAATGAATTTACAAAAATAATTAAAAAAAAGAATAGTCAAAAAAATTGGGAAACTTTGATTGTTTCAGAAAATCTAAGTTGGGATCAATTTTCTAAAGTTAATTATTATTTACACGAATTAGTAGGTGCCAAACCTGTTTTATCAGTAGTCAGAAGCTATCCATTTAAGGATAATTATACGCATGTACTTGGATATGTTTCTCAGGCTAGTGAGCAAGATTTATTAAACAATAAGTTGATCAAAAAGAATCATGTTCCTGGATTAAGAGTTGGAAAAAATGGTTTAGAAAAAACCTACGAAAATCAATTAATCGGATCAAATGGTGTTCAAAGATATGAGGTAAATGCTTATGGAAAAAGAATTAATCAATTAGATCATGTTGAGGGAACAAAAGGTCAAAATATTACATTAACAATAGATACAGAAATCCAAAAACTATGCAATGAACTAATGCTTAATAAATCTGGATCAATA
Source organism: uncultured Pelagibacteraceae bacterium (assembly GCA_902573385.1). Lineage (GTDB taxonomy): Bacteria > Pseudomonadota > Alphaproteobacteria > Pelagibacterales > Pelagibacteraceae > Pelagibacter. Next base: position 81,921 of record CACGJS010000001.1, read on the forward strand.
AGTGTAATGGATATTTTTAATGGAGAAATAATTGCGATGCACTCATCCCCATCATTTGATCCAAATTTATTTTTATATGGAATAAGTCATGAAAATTGGAAATCAATTAGAGAAAATCCACTTAAACCATTAATTAACAAAACAATTTCAGGTTTATATTCTCCTGGTTCAACAATTAAACCAATAGTAGCTTTATCAGCTTTAGAAAATGATATTATTAACCCGAACTTTAGAGTTAAATGTAGTGGAAAAATGGAAATGTATGGACAAACTTACCATTGTTGGAAGGAAAAGGGACACGGTGTAGTAAACTTAAGAAGTGCAATAAAACAGTCCTGCGATACATATTTTTATGAGGTAGCTAGAAAGTTAGGTGTAGATAGACTTAGTGATACAGCCTTAAAATTTGGACTAGGAGCTAAGGTTTTAGAAGGAATATATGAAAATGAAAAAAAGGGATTAGTTCCAAATACAAAATGGAAAAGAAATGCTCTTGGAAAAGGATGGGTTTTAGGCGAAACATTGATTACTGGAATCGGTCAAGGTTACATCCAAGCTACTCCAATTCAATTATGTTTAATGACAGCGCAAATTGCTAATGGAGGTCATAAAATTTATCCAAAGATAATTTTAAATAAAGATGATGAGTCAATAGATGAAATAAAAAATAAGATGGAAAATAGTGAAATTCTAGATAAAAAAAATACAACTCAATCGTTATTAAAAGTAGGAGAAGAAATTTTTAATAATGATGATAAAAAATATTATAAGCTTTTTAAAAATCCTGAAAATATAAAACTGGTAATAGATGGAATGTTTGGTTCTACTAATGAAATTAGAGGAACTTCATATAGATCAAGGATAGATGATCCAAAGTATCAATTTGCAGGCAAAACTGGAACAGCTCAAGTAAAAAGAATTACAGAAGAACAAAGAGAGTTAGATTTAAAAACAGAACAAATACCCTATGAATCTAGAGATCATGCGCTTTATATAGCTTTTGGACCATATAAAAAACCTCGCTATGCTCTTAGTATAATTATAGAACATGGTGGGTCAGGTGGTGTCGTTGCTGCACCTATGGCAAAAAAACTATTTAAAATGATTATTGATAGACATGATTTAAGAGAACTAACTAAAAAAAACTTAATGTCAGCATAAATGTACAATCAGGCTTCTTATAGTGATAATTCAACATTTTTTCAAAAAGTTAAATCTTTAGATTATTCTTTGTTAATTTGTATTTTATTGATTGGAGTTATTAGTAGTTTTTCAATGTATTCCACTGACGGAGGTGAACTATTATATCATACAAAAAGTCATATAATTAGATTTATAATATTTTTTGTGATGATGATTTTTTTATCTTTTTTGAATATTAGATTTTGGCATTCAGTTGGGTATTTATTTTATATTCTTATTTTAGGACTTTTATTATTTGCATCATTTTATGGAGTAACAGCTTCTGGATCACAGAGATGGATAAGTTTATACTTTATTAACATTCAACCTTCTGAATTAATGAAAATAGCTATAATAATTTGTCTTGCTAAATATTATCATCGAAGTCAAATAAATAATATTAATACTTTTAGAAATTTATTAATTCCAATTACAATATTAATACTACCAATTTTATTAGTAATTTCACAACCTGATTTGGGAACATCTATTTTAATCGGGTTGAGTGGACTTGTTGTATTGTGGTTAGCAGGTATTAATATAAAATATTTTATTTATTCTTCTTTAGTTTTAATTATTTCAATGCCATTTGTAATTTCCTTTTTACAACCTTATCAAAAAGCTAGAATTTTAACTTTCTTTGATCCCGATAAAGATCCTTTAGGAGCCGGATATCAAATAATTCAATCTAAAATAGCTGTTGGATCAGGTGGATTATATGGCAAAGGATATTTAAAAGGAACACAGAGCTATCTTGAATTCTTACCAGAAAAACATACTGATTTTATATTTACATTATTTTCTGAAGAATATGGGTTTTTAGGCTCCATGTTTCTTTTGTTAGTATATGCAATTATAATATTTAGAATATTGAGAATAGGAGCAATATCTAGAAGTTTTTTTGCTAAAATTTTTTGTTTTAGTTTTGCATCAGCAATATTTATTTATATATCTGTTAATATGAGTATGGTATTAGGTCTAGTACCAATAGTTGGCTCTCCTCTACCTATAATGTCTTATGGAGGATCTTCAATGCTTGCTACAATGATAGGCTTTAGTGTTGTAATGAGCTCTAAAATACATCGTAGACAATTAATTTCATAGACTATTACGTATTTTATTAGAATAATATGTCACAATTATAATTTATAAAAATTATTTATAAGTTTTTGAATGAATAAAAATTTAAAAATTGCAATCGTTGGAGCTGGTATTCAAGGAATTTGTAATGCATTATTTTTACAAAAAAAAGGTTTTCAAGTTACTTTGTTTGATAGGGAAAGCCCTGGAAGCCAAGCAGCATCATATGGAAACGCTGGCCATTTTTCACCTTACGCTTCAGTACCTGTGAATAGACCGGATATTTTAAGTGATGTTCCAGCTATGCTGTTAAGTTCAACTGGACCCTTGGCACTAAAATGGAATTATGTTCCAAAGATGCTTCCCTGGTTTTTAAAATTTATAAAAAATTGTAGTAAAAAAAATATGATGCATACTGCAAAATATATGCATCAGATATTAGATTTAGCTTTACCCGCATACGATGAATTATTTGAAGAAATTGACTTATCTGAATTGATAGAAAATAAAGGTATTATGTATATTTGGAATGATCAAAATCTTAAAAGTAGAGAGTTGGAGATTAACATAAGAAATGAAATAGGAGCAGAACAACAACTACTAAGCAAAAGTGAGATCCACGACTTAGAACCTAATATTAAAAATATTTATCATGCTGGAGTTTTTTATAAAAAAGCAAGACATGCAAGAAATCCAGGGAAAATTTGGGTTAAATTATTTGAAAATTTTACAAAAAAAGGTGGAAAGTTTTTAAAATTAGATATTCAAAATATAAACTTTGAAGAAAACAACCCTGTTTTAAAATCTGAAACGCAGAGATTTATTTTTGATAAATTAGTCATTTGTTGTGGAGCATTTTCAAAAAAATTAACAGATAAATTACATGAAAATATTCCATTAGATACTGAAAGAGGTTATCATATTCACTTTAAAGGTTTTGATCATTTAATTTCACGTCCTGTTGTTTTTCAAAATAGAGGTTTTGGAATGACTCCAATGGAACAAGGTTTGAGAGTTGTTGGAACTGTTGAATTTGGAGGTTTAAATAATCCACTTTCAAGATCTAGAATAAAAAATTTAGTTAATAATGCAAAATATCTTCTAGATGGTATACCAGACCTTCATGATGATGAATGGCTGGGTTTTAGGCCTACACTGCCAGACTATCTTCCTGTTATAGGTCCTTCTAAAAATTATAAAAATGTTTTTTATTCATTTGGTCATCATCATTTAGGATGGACTTTAGCCGCTATATCTGGGAAGATAATTTCAAAAATGATTTCAAATGAGAATACTAATTTAGATTTAGAACCATACAGTTCTTTAAGGTTTTCTTAATTCGTTAAAAAATGTATTTATTAAATCTGCTAGACAATCTGGAACAGAAAGTTTTAAAATTCAAAATTAAACCAACTAATAAAGTAGCTTATTTTATTTTAATATTAACAACTATATTTTGGTCTGGAAATTTTATAGTTGGCAAAGCAGCAAGTATATATGATATTCCACCGTTTTCTTTAAATTTTTATAGATGGTTTTTTGCCGGATTAATTTTACTTCCTTTTACTTACAAGGAAATAATAAATAATAAAAAATATATTTTAGACAATTTAGGTTTTTTCATAATATTGGGCATTACCAGTATTACAATATTCAATTCTATTGTTTACTATTCTCTTTATTATACCCAAGTGATAAGTGGAATTCTAATGATATCGACTATTCCTGTATGGATTATTTTTATTTCATCAATTTTAAAAATTGAAAAAACAAATATTTTTCAAATTATAGGAGTTATTTTATCTTTAACAGGTGTAATTTTTATTATTACAAAAGCTGACTTAAATTTAATAAAAAATTTAGATTTTAATAAAGGTGACTTATCAATGGTAGTTGCAATGTTTTCTTGGGCAATTTATTCAGCATTATTAAAAAGTAAAAAATATAAAATTTCTCAAGTCTCTTTATTAGAGGTTGTGATTATTTGTGGATTAGTTTTTTTAGTACCAATATATTTTATTGAAATGAATATAGGTAATACGATTATTTTAGGCAAACCATTTTATTTAATTTTAGCTTATGTAGTTATTTTTCCAGGTCTAGCAGCATTCTTTTTTTGGATAAAAGGGATTTCAATTATAGGAGCAAATAGAGCTGGAATTTTTTTACATTTGATGCCAATCATGGGAGCAGTAATGGCAATGTTAATTTTTGATGAAAAATTCATGTTTTACCATATTCTAGGAGCAATCTTTATTATTGCTGGTATAACACTTTCAAATAAAAAAAAAATTGATGCTTAAAGTTGCAATACTTGATGATTATCAAAACGTTTCACAAGAATTTGTTGATTTAAAAAAACTATCTGGAAAATATGAATTTAAAATTTTTAGTAAACCTTTTTTAGATGAAGATGATGTAATCGAACAATTATCTGATTTTGAAGCTTTGTTAATTATGAGAGAAAGAACGTCAATTACAAAAAATTTAATTGATAATTTAAATAATTTAAAATTTATTATTACAAGTGGTATGAGAAATAATGCGATTGATTTAGAAGCTGCAAAAAAAAGAGGAGTCATAGTCTCTGGCACTGAAATTAACGTTAACCCTACAGCAGAATTAACTTGGACTTTAATTTTAGGATTAGCTAGAAACGTAAAAGAAGAAATTGATAATATGTATCAAGGTTATTGGCAAACTAGTATAGGTTTTGAGCTTAAAGGTAAAATTTTAGGTTTAGTTGGGCTTGGAAAAGTAGGTTCTCAAGTTGCAAAAATTGGAAAAGCTTTTGGAATGCAGGTTATGGCTTGGAGTGAAAATTTAAATTTAGATACTTGTAAACAACTGGATGTTTTACCTTGTAGTAAAGATGATCTAATTCAAACTTCTGATTTTTTATCAATTCATGTTCGAGGTGGAAACAGATATAAAGAATTAATTAAATTAAAAGAACTTGATGCAATGAAAAAAACAGCTTTTTTAATTAACACTTCAAGAGGTCCAATAATAAATGAAGATGATTTAATTATTGCTTTATCAACAAATATTATTGCTGGTGCAGGACTAGATGTTTATGAAAAGGAACCTCTACCAGAAAATAATAAACTTAGATTTTTACCAAATGCACTTTTATTGCCTCATATAGGATATGTAACTGCAGAAAACTATTCTATTTTTTATACACAAATGATTGAAAATTTAGAAGCATGTGTGAATGACAAACCTATTAGAGTTATAGAATAGATTTATTTTATTTTTTTTAGAAAAATTTGTGAGTTATTAACACATATAATTTTTAAATTATTTTTTTCTTTAATAAATTTATTTATTGTTTCTGCGGGAACATCATTAGATTCAGTATATATATTTCCATAAAAGTAATCATCACAAATCAATATTCCTCCAGCATTTAAAAAATTCCATGCATTATTAATATCTTTATAGACCTGCATAGACTCATGTGACCCATCAATATAAATAACATCGAATTTTTCTTTATTTTTAATAAAGAAATTATCTGAAGTTTCTCTAAAAAAAGAAAATTTATTTTTAAACTCACTCATATTTAATTTAAAATTCTCAAAATTTTCATTGATTTCATTATTATCTTCCCAAATATCTACGCAGGCTACATTAATAGTTGAGTAATTTTTTAATATAAACAAAGCACTGTTGCCTTCCCAAGAACCTATCTCTAAATATGAAAATTTTTTGAAATTTTTACTAATTATTTTATCCCAATAGTATGTATTGATAGAAAAATAGTCTGTAGTGGTGTGTTTGTTTTTTAGATAATTTTGATGAAAGTTTCGATGTAATTTTTTTTTAGATTTGGTAAAGGGATGTAGAATTCTATCTAAAAAAAAATGTAAAAAAACTTTAAAAGGAGCTTTTTTTTCTAACTGGTATTTGACTCTATAATAAAAGTTTCTTGAAAACATTTATATTTAATTTATTATTTTTATATTAAATAAGCTATATGAAATATAAACAAAACATTAACCTTACAGCTGAACAAAAATTAGTTTTGTTTGAGGATGGAACTGAAGCGCCTGGCTCTAGTGATTTAAATCATGAAAAAAAAGAAGGTAGTTATCACTGTGTAAATTGTGGTGAAAAATTATTTGAATCAGACACTAAATATGAAAGTGGATCAGGCTGGCCTTCATTTTATCAATCGTTACCTGATGTTTTTGAAACTAAAACAGATCATTTACTAGGCTATGCTAGAACAGAATATCATTGTAAAAAATGTGGTGGTCATCACGGTCATATTTTTGATGATGGACCCAATCCTACAAAAAAAAGATATTGCAATAATGGTGTTTGTTTGATTTTTAAGCCAAAAAAATAATAGATATGATATTTTTTTTAAGGTAATTTATTTTAATAAATCTTTTAATTTATTTTCTTTTTCTAAAGCTCTAGCTTCATCGTAACCACCAATGTGTTGATCACCAAAAAAAATTTGAGGAATGGTTCTTTTTCCATTAGATTTTGCAATCATTTCGTCCATTGCACCGTCAACTGTTGCAATATTAATTTCTTTATATTCGACATTATTTCTAGCCAGTAATCTTTTAGCGGCATCACAAAAATTACAAAGTGGTCCTGTATAAATTGTTACATTTTTCATAGTTTATAAATAATCATTCTTTTTAATTTTGCTAGTAATTTCTTTTCTTGAGTATTCAAATTTTTTTCTATGTTTTATACTTTTTTGGTTTACTCTTTTTCTCCATAATCTTAAAGAAGTAGGTTTTATAGATCTTCGCATAATCTTGATAACTTCAGATTCTGTCTTTCCAGTCTTTTGTTCAATTTCTTCAAATGTAATTCGGTCTGCCCAAGCAGCCCAGATGATCCAGTCAGGATCTGATATATGAGGCTCTGGATTTTTAACCCTAGTTATGGGGGTGTGACCTTTTTTTTTCATAAATCCTTTATATTTGAAAAAAAAGATTAATGCATTTTATTTAAAATAGTGTTATTCTGTAAATAGATAGTCCTATTAGCCATCTTTAGCTCCCGGTTTTTTAGGACTATCCTAATTATCTCAAATGTTTCCCTTAAATTACTTTCTTTTTTTACAGATAATTTTGTTTTTATTTATTACTCCAGGAACACCCAGAATTGTAATTATTTCATATTCAATGAATTACGGAGTTCAAAAATGTATTTGGACAGCATTAGGAGATGTGACAGCAAATATACTACAAGCATTTTTAGTTATTTTTGTTCTTGGATCTTTTTTTAAGGATAATCCAAATTTTTTAAGTATAATTAAATGGATAGGAATACTTTATTTATTTTATTTGGCTTATGATGTTTATAACTCTAGACCAAAGAATATAAATTCAAGAAATATCTCTTCAAAAAGTTTTTTTTCTTTTTTCAGAGATGGTTTTTTAGTTGCTGGAACAAGTCCAAAAGCATGGATGTTCTTTCCTTTAATATTTCCACAGTTTATAGATTTTAACTCAAATTATACTGTTCAGTTTTTTATTTTAATTACTACATATGTAGTTTTAGATTTTTTATCTTTAATTACCTATGCTGTGCTTGCTAGAAAATTAATTGTTTGGATAAAGACCAACCCTAAAATAATTAATACAATTTCTGCTAGTGTCTTATTAATAATAGCAATAATAATTGTATTTATTCAAAAATATTAAATTATGATCAATAATATATTTTTTACTTAGGAAGCTCTTTTTTGGATTAATTTCTAAATTTTTTGTAAAAAAAACTATTTTGAGAATCGAAATGAAAATTTCGACCATATCCAGCAATATTTCTTTTAAATTTTAATCGTATTGCAACTTTTGCTATATAAAGATTTATTATCTTTTTTTAGTATTAAAAATGTCAATAAATATGCTATTTTTATGGTTGTATAAATATCACACTATTAGAAATATTGTATTTATCGATCTTTTTATTCTCTATAAGTAAAATAAATGTGATAAATCATGGTTTTTATTAATAAAAAACATAAATATAAGGAAAAATTATGATTAAAAAGATACTAAGCACACTTTTAGTTTCTTCTGTAATGTTTCTTGGCTTAGCTACTAGTTCATTTTCATTTGAAAGACCAACAATCGCGATTGGTGGATCACTGAACTATGGAGGTTATGTAGCAAGTGGTAAAGAGATTGAGGGTAGCTCAGGTGTTACAAGACCTGGATACACTGAAGAAGAGAACGATGGAACTGCAGCCATGGAAGTTGGTTACAGCTCTGTATTCCTCGAAATGACAATAGCAGATAGACTAACTCTAGGTGCTGAATATATGGCAGAGGAAGTTGAAACTGAAATAGCTGAAAGAACAGATACTTGTACAGTTCAATGTGATGAAACTGGAATTGGTACTGATCTTGGAACTAGTACAGTAAAAGCAGTATTCTCTAATTTGACTACTATGTACGCTGAACTTAGATTGTTCAACGGAGTTTATGCTAAAATGGGTGCTATGGAGATAGATGTAGAAACTAAAGAAAGTCTACATACTTCTTCAAGCTACGCTAACATAACTCTTGATGGATCTACTTATGGTATTGGCTATAAAAATAGCTGGGACAATGGTATGTTTGTAAAAACAGAAACTATGATTCATAATTGGGATAATTTTACAATTACAGCAACAAGTGCAGATGCTACTCCAAATGGCAACTCTATTAAGGGTGACATGGATGGTATCGTAGCTTCATTAAGAATTGGAAAAGCATTTTAATTCAATTTTAATAAGCTAAATAGAAAATTTAAAAAGAGCCCGCTTTAAGCGGGCTTTTTTTTTGACAAAAAAAAAAGAATTTTACTGTTATAGTGTAAATTATGAAACTAGGGTTTATTGGCACAGGAAAAATAGCATCATCAGTAATTACAGGCATTTGCACCTCTAAAATATTTTTTAGTAAAATTTTAATTTCACCAAGAAATAAATTAATAGGACAAAGACTTAGAAAAAAATTTAAAAAAGTTTTTATAGCAAAAAATAACCAAGAAATAATTAATTCATGCAATTGGGTTTTTTTATCAGTTACACCTTCAGTAGGAGAAAAAATTATTAAGGATTTAAAATTTAAAGCTAATCAAACAGTAATTAGCTTTATATCAACAATGACACTAGCACAGCTTAAAAAAGCTATTAAAGTTAAAGCTAAAATTATAAGAGCAATACCCTTACCTCCAATTTCCTTAAAAAAAGGACCAGTTCCTATTTGCCCACCTAACAGAAAGGTCAAAAATTTTTTTAATAAAATTGGAACGACTGTAGAAATCAAAAATGAAAAATCTTCAATTAATTTTTGGTCAACATCAGGAATGATGGCGCCTTATTATGAGCTATTAAGAATAATGACTAGTTGGTTGGTTAAAAGGGGAGTTAAAAGAAAAAATGCACAAAAATATATAACTTCATTATTTTTAGCTTTATCTGAAGATGCGGTCATTAATTCAAAAAAAGATTTAAAGTATTTAGTTAAAGAATCTCAAACACCAAAAGGATTAAATGAACAAGGTGTAAAAGAATTATCAAAAGCTGGCTTTTATAAATCTTTAGAAAAAACACTTGGCAACATACATAAAAGATTAGATAAATAATATTTTATGGATCAAACTCAAAATATTTTACAAATTGAAAATCTATCTAAATACTTTGGAGGGTTAGCTGCTGTCTCAGACTGTTCTTTAAAAATTAAGAGAGGTTCAATAACTGGAATAATTGGCCCAAATGGATCAGGAAAAACTACTTTATTTAATTTAATTGCAGGAAATCTAAAATCTTCTCAAGGTAAAGTTTTATTTAATAATGAAGATGTTACAGATATACCTTCTTATGAATTGTTTTCAAAAGGCATACTTAGAACTTTTCAAATAGCACATGAATTTACAAATTTATCAGTTTTAGAAAATTTGATGATGGTTCCTCCAAACCAATCGGGTGAAAAATTAATGACAGCACTGTTAAAGCCAGGTCTAGTTAAAACTGAAGAATTGACTATAAAGCAGAAAGCCCAAGATGTTGTAGATTTTTTAAATTTAAAACATTTATCTAATGAATTAGCTGGAAACCTATCTGGAGGACAAAAAAAACTACTTGAACTTGGAAGAACAATGATGGTTGATGCTAAATTAGTATTACTTGATGAAGTTGGAGCAGGAGTTAACAGAACACTATTAAAAGATTTAGGAAGTGCAATTTTAAAACTAAATAAAGAAGAAGGTTACACATTTTGCATGATTGAACATGACATGGAATTTATAAGTAGATTGTGTGATCCAGTAATAGTTATGGCTGAAGGATCCGTTTTATTTGAAGGAACTGCTGATGAAGCAAAGAAAAATGAAAAAGTTATTGAAAGTTACTTGGGTAGAGGATCAAAATTAAAGGAAGAAAATTAATGGCTTTTTTCGAAGGGAAAAAAATGACAGGAGGTTATGGAAATGGCCCAGATATAATTAATTCTTGTACTGTTGATGTTAATAAAGGAGAGATAGTTTCAATACTTGGTCCTAATGGTGCGGGTAAATCAACAGCAATGAAAGCAATGCTAGGTCTTTTAAATTTAAAATCTGGTTCAGTGGTAATTAATGGAAAAGATATTTCAAAATTTTCACCACAAGAGAGAGTTAGAGAGGGAATTTCATTTGTTCCACAAACAAAAAATGTTTTTGCAGGTATGACTGTTGAAGAAAACTTAGAAATGGGAGCTTACTTAAGAAATGACAATTATCAAAATATTATACAAGAAATTTATGAACTTTTTCCAATATTAAAAGAAAAAAAAGATCAGTTGGTAGGAGAATTGTCCGGTGGACAAAGACAACAAGTTGCTCTTGGAAGAGCCCTAATGATAAAACCAAGTGTCTTAATGTTAGATGAACCCACTGCAGGAGTTTCACCAATAGTAATGGATGAATTATTTGATCATATTATAAAAGTCAAAAAAACTAATGTTGCAATTTTAATGGTTGAGCAAAATGCGAAACAAGCATTAAATATTTCAGATAGAGGTTATGTTTTAGTCACTGGTGAAAATCGTTATTCAGGCACAGGAAAAGAATTATTAAATGACACAAGAGTAAGAAGCTCTTTTTTGGGTGGATAGTATGGATTTTTTAAACGCAACCATATTATTATTAAACTATATTTTTGTTCCAGCTTTGACTTATGGCTCTCAATTAGCACTTGGTGCAATATTTGTAACTTTAATCTATGGTATTTTAAGATTTGCTAATTTTGCAACTGGCGACATGATGGCATTTGGAACAATGGTAACTATTTTAATTACTTGGTACTTCCAATCACTTGGTGTTTCTTTAGGTATTTTGCCAACAGCTCTTTTAGCAATACCTTTTGCTATAATTTTTATGATTGGCTATATGCTTATTATAGATAAATTTGTATTTAGGTATTATAGAGTCCAAAAAAGCCCCCCCGTTCAACTTGCGATGGTAAGTATTGGCGTTATGTTTGTAACTCAAGCTATAGTAAGAATAATAATTGGCCCCTCAGATCAAAGATTTTTTGATGGGAAGAAATTTATTATTAAAGCTGGAGAATTTAAAGAAATGACAGGACTTAATGAGGGTTTGGCAATTAAATCTAGTCAGGTATTAACTATATTTATCACCCTAGTATTAGTTTCAATTTTGTTTTGGTTTTTAAATAAGACTAAAACTGGAAAAAGTATGCGAGCTTATTCAGACAATGAAGATCTAGCTTTATTGTCTGGAATTGATCCAAAAAGAGTAGTTATGATTACATGGATTATTGCAGGTATTTTAGCAACAATAGGAGGAGCGTTATATGGTTTAGATAAAAGCTTTAAACCTTTTACTTATTTTAACAATATGTTGCCAATTTTTGCCGCAGCAATTGTAGGAGGTATTGGAAATCCATTTGGCGCATTTTTAGGAGGTTATGTAATAGCTTTTTCAGAAATATTTTTAACCTATGCATACAAGAAATTTTTTATGTATGTTTTACCAGAAAGCATGGAGCCAGAAACTTTGGTTCAATTATTGTCAACAGATTATAAATTTGCTGTATCTTTTTCTATACTCGTAATTGTCTTACTCTATAGACCAAATGGTATATTCAAAGGAAAGGTACTGTGAGAAAAAATTTAAACGTAATTGCAGCCTATACAATAATGTTAGGGTTAATTGTTTTAGTTGGAATATTTCAATCTTGGAATGTTGCTCTATCAATTTTTAATATGTGTTTAATTTCTGCAGTTATGACAATGGGTGCGAACGTACAATGGGGTTATGCTGGTTTAATTAATTTTGGTATTATGGGCTATGCAGCATTGGGAGGTTTGGCAGCAGTTTTGATATCAGTTGACCCTGTTCATGAAGCTTGGTCTGTAGGTGGTTTTAATATCATAATATGTTTGTTTTTAATAATTACGATTATAATTTCAATACGTTATGTTTTAAAAATTTTTGAAAAATCTAAAATTAGAAATTATATTATAGCCACAATTATTATTGTGGGTGTTGTTTTTATAAGAATAATATCTGGACCTAGCATAGAAGCAATAGAAGCTGTAAATCCTGCAACAACGGGTTTCCTTGGTGGCCTAGGTTTGCCCATAGTATTTTCTTGGATAGCAGGAGCTTTCTTCGCTGCTGGATTAGCATTTATTGTAGGAAAGGTTGCTCTTGGTTTACGAGCAGACTATTTAGCAATAGCTACACTACTAATTTCTGAAATTGTTATAGCTATAATTAAACACGAAGACTGGTTAGCCAGAGGTGTTAAAAATGTAATTGGTTTAAAAAGACCTGTTCCATACGAAGTAGAGCTTCAGACTAAGGATTGGTTTATAAATTTGATTGCAAAATTTAATGAAGGAACATTAAGCGTATTTACTTATGGAACACCTGAAAGACAGCAAGCTTTACAGCAGTTAGTGATTGAAGGATCTTCAGTTTTTGTAAAACTTTGTTATTCAGGGTTGTTTTTATTAGTTGTTATAGCTTTATTGATAATTACTCAAAAAGCACTTTATTCTCCATGGGGAAGAATGATGAGAGCAATAAGAGATAATGAAGAAGCGGCAAATGCTATGGGTAAAAATGTTGTTAAACAACACTTATTAATATTTATTTTAGGCTCTGCGATTGTAGGAATTGCAGGAGCAATGTTGGTTACTCAGGATGGTTTGTTTACGCCTGGAAGTTATAGACCAATGAGATATACATTTTTAATCTGGGTTATGGTTATAGTAGGGGGAAGTGGAAATAATTTTGGTGCAATTTTAGGTGGTTTTGCAGTTTGGTTTTTATGGATTGAGGCCGCTCCAATAGCCTTATTCTTAATCAACTTATCTACGGCAAGTCTTCCAGAGACTCATGAATTAAAAATACATCTAATTGAAAGTGTTCCTTACTTTAGATATTTAATGATGGGAATGGGGTTATTATTGATCATGAGATATCGTCCTAAGGGTATACTTCCTGAAAAAATCGAAATAAAGTAATCTTATTATGAAATATATTTTGCTTGGAGCCGCTATAGCATGGGCTATGTATATAGGTGATAAATATATTTTTTAATGAATAAAAATCTTTGGTTACTAATTTTAAGTCAGATTTTTGCATTTACTGCTGCACCTGTAACAGTTTTTTTAAGTGGAATAATAGGCTCCCAACTCAGTCCAATAAAATCGTTAGCTACATTGCCAATGGCTTTGTCAATTGTAGGAATAGCTGTATTTGCAATTTTTGCTGCTAAAATTATGAGTATAATTGGTCGTAGAGCAGGGTTTATATTTGCATCAATTGGAAGTTCTTTTTCATCTTTGTTAGCAGCCTACTCAATAATTGGCAAAAGTTTTATTTTATTCAATTTTGCATGTTTTTTACTGGGTGCTGCTGTAGCTTTTAGTCATCAATATCGTTTTGCAGCCGTTGAAACTGTAAAAAAGGATATGGCCCCAAAAGCTATATCAATAATACTATTAGCAGGAATAGGGTCAGCTTTTATTGGGCCAAATTTAGCAAACCTCACAAAAGAAAGTATAGCTGGACATTTATACTCCGGATCATATGTTGCTCTTGCTGTTTTAACTTTAACATCAACAATCTTCTTATTATTTTATAAAGACGGACACAAACCACATAAAGTTATTAAAAAAAAAACACGTAGTTATTTTGAGTTAATTTCCCAGCCTAGATTTTTACAAGCATTAATTGCTTCAGCATTTGCTTATGCTGTAATGTCATTTTTAATGACTGCAACACCAATAAGTATGCATGTAATGGAAAAAATAAGTTTAACTAAAACAGGATTTGTAATTCAACTTCATATAGCTGCAATGTTTTTACCATCTTTAATTACAGGTAATCTAATAAAAAGATTTGGGCACAGTAAAATAATGTATGTTGGTGTTGTTTTATTTTCAATAACAATTTTAACTAGTTTATTTGAACAAAACTTTATTAATTATTTAATAGCTCTTATATTTTTAGGATTTGGCTGGAATTTTTTATTTATATCAGGAACAAGCTTATTAGTTTTATCCTACAGAGAAAAAGAAAAGTTTAAGGCTCAAGGGTTTAATGATTTTCTAGTTTATTCAACTCAAGCAGCCGCTAGCTTATCTGCGGGAGTATTTTTAAATTTAACAAGCTGGAAAACAATGAATTTAATTTGTATAATTTTTCTAGTATTGATTATATTATCAACATTAAGAGCTGATTTTAGAGAAACAAAATAAGATGGAAGTTTTATCTTATTTTCAACTTAACTTAGTAGAAGTTTGTTTTATATTTTGTACAGTATTTATTGCCTCTATAATTAGAGGATTTAATGGTTTTGGTTTTTCTGCGATTTGTATTTCTGGATTTTCTTTCATACTTCCTGCTATTGAAATAGTTCCTTTAATTTTAATATTAGAGGTATTAATCAGTATTTTTATGATTCCATATATATGGAATAAGATTGATTGGAAATTTGTTGCAAAGATTTTAATAGGAATAATCATTGGTTCACCAATAGGTCTTTTTTTATTAAAATATTTATCTTCGCAAACAACACATTTATCAGTTTGTTTAATAATAATATTTTTTTCAGTATTATTAATGAGAGGATATTCAAACAAAAAAATAAATAATAATTATGTTAAATTTTTTACAGGTTTGGTCTCTGGAACGTTAAATAGTCTAACAACTTTAGGAGGTATGCCAGTTGCGCTTTTTCTATTAATAACAAATATTCAGCCGGCAATAATCAGAGGATCATTAGCAGCATTATTTTTTTTTACAGACATTTATGCTTTTGCTATAAGTTTTTTTGCAGGAATTGTTGATACTATAACTATCTATAGAGCCATTCCATTAATTATTATTTTACCAATTGGAATTTTTATTGGTGATAAGTTTTTTGTTAAAAGTAAAAAAGAAACATATAGAAAAGTAGTGTTCTATTTTTTAATATTTATTTCAATATTTGGTGTTTTTAGGATTATCAGTAATTTTTAGATAAAAAAAACCCCAGCGATTCAAATCGCTGGGGTTTTAAAATTGAGAAATTAATTATCTTTGTTTTTTAGTTTTAAATTTTCCACCTTTGATTTCTTTTTCTAAGAAAGAACCTTCGGCTTCACCAACTTCAGTAAATGACACTCCAGTTGCACCTTCGTAGTCAACTTTTTTTCCTTTAGCTAGTAAATCTAAACCTTTTTTAAGTTCACCTGGGTAAATTTTAGTTCCAGGACCGTTAGCAACTGCCATTACATTTTTAGCAATAGAAGCTCTATCAGCTGATCCACCCGCTTGCATTGCTAAAACAATTAAAGCTGCAGCATCATAGGATTCTCCTGTGTAGGGTCCTGAGGAATCTATTCCAGCTCCTTTAGCAACTCCCTCAAATACTCCAGCACCTTTGCCAGTTGAACCAGGAATTGAACCAAAAGATTTATTTAGACTTTTTCCAAAAGCATCAGTTAAAGAGTCACCGATCATACCATCAGATAAAATAAATTTATCAAATGCACCAGAGTCCAAAGAACCTTGAATGATTCCTTTTCCACCTTGGTCAAGATATCCAATTACTGCAACTGCATCACCACCTGCAGAAGCTAAAGTAGCTACTTCAGATGAGTAGTCAGCTTTTCCATCTTCATGAGCTGCTGTAGTTGTAACTTTAATGCCATGAGCTTTTACAGCTGCTGCATAAACATCAGCTAAACCTTTTCCATAGTCATTATTTGTATAAGTAATAGCAACACTTTTGATTTTTCTGTCTTTGGTAATATCAGCTAAAATCTGTCCACCTCTAGCGTCAGAAGGAGCTGTTCTAAAAAAGAACCCTTTATCATCTAAAGTTGTAAGACCAGGTGATGTTGCTGAAGGTGAAATCATTACTACACCATTTGGTACAGCAACGTTTGATGCAATAGCACCAGTTACACCTGAACAGTCAGCACCCATGATCGCTGCTACTCCTTGTGATACAACACCTTCAGCTGCTGCAGTTGCCGCCGCTGAGTCAACACAAGTTGAGTCTGCTCTTATTACTTCAATTTTTTTTCCACCTAAAAGTGAACCAGAATCAGAAGCTTCTTTAAATGCAAGCTCTGCTGATGCAGCCATAGCTGGTGTTAGAGATTCAATAGGACCAGTAAATCCTAATATAATTCCCATTTTTATCGAATGTCCATCTGCTAATACGTTTGATGTAAAAGTTGACACAAACATAAATGCAGCAATAAATAGTTTTTTCATTATTTTCCTCTTTGATTGTTAACAATTTATAAAAAGCTAATTAAATTATGATTAATCTAATAATTCAATGGATAAATTATCTTATTTTATGCAGGTTTAAGGGCATTATCTCATCGAGAAAGGATCAAGTGATGGTTCATCAGATGTATAATACCAAGTTGTTTTTACTCTTGTATAATCTTTAATAGATTCAATACCTGCTTCTTTTC
>CACGJS010000002.1 GCA_902573385.1 uncultured Pelagibacteraceae bacterium
AGGTCTTATTCTCTTACTTCTTAGCTTTTAATTGAGCTAAAAAAGCAAGATAATCTTGTTTTGAGCTGAAATAGGCATATCCACCTAGTATTTTTACTTTATATTTCATATTAGTTCTTTCTAATAGGGGTACTAATTAAAGTACTCTTATCTAATAGGGGTACTTTACTCTTTATATATAGAAATATTCGGTTCTAAGGCAGTCTCCCATCTTAGAACCCCCAGAATTACTGCAGTTTACTGGATAAGGTTAAATGTCTAACCAAGTATTTTCACTATTTGAGCCATAATACTTGTCTAGCTCCATATTAAGCATATCTTCTTTTCTATCTTTATATGCTTGGTCTTGGTCTTTAGCTAATTGCTTCTGCCAATACTGACAGGCAATCTGCATTGCATCTATTCGGTCATCTTGTGCTAAAGTATTAGCTCCTTTTTGAAGCCTACTTATTTGATAAAATAACTGATATTTTAATGCTTGTTCTGGTGGATACAATTCATTTGTACCCTCATAGTCATTCTTAATGACATTAGCATCAATAATAATTCTGTGTTGTGATATTAGAGGTTCTAGAGTGTCTAATATTCTTCTATGTTTGTTTGTTGTTTGTCTTACTAGTTCAGTAGTACATTTATATTCATTTCTTAAATAAGGTTGAAGTAATGCTTCAAACATTCCTTGTCCAAAGTTTTCTTCAATTAATATTTTATTAACTTTATTTCTTTTTGCTATTTTAGTTAATTTATTTAAGACATGTTCTGTATAACCTGAGCTAAAACCACCTGCATCTAATATAAATATATTTCCATTTAGAAATTTAGTTACACAATAACTAGTTTCATCTTTACCTTTTCCTGCAGGGTCAATAGACATTACACTACCACTATAAGGTAGCCATTCTCCTTGTACCTGCATTGGTCTATAATAACTGTCTCCTTGTAAACCTACACATGGTAAACCCTCCTGTTTTAATTCAGGACTACTTGCCCATATAACTTTCTCTGGTGCATTGTCTGGGTTTAATGTCATAACTGTTAAGTCAGATAATTTTAAAGGATATTTGTTTAAATCATTTAAAGTAGTATCTAACATAAACTGCATGTTAAATGATAAACGACCATAACTAGCTTCTCTTGATAATAAGTCTTCGTTATTAAACCTTACAGGGTCTACAGGGTCTCCTACTCTCTCATGTGTCCAAGTATTACCTATAACAGGTGCTAAACTTGAACCATAAGACTTCAACTGATTTTCAGTTGGGTATCTGGCAGTCCAAAACCGAACTTTGTAACCTCTTTCTTGTAATTTATTGTAGATACTTTGCTCAACTTGTGGTGTGCCTAAAAATATTATTCTTGATGTTGTTTCTGGTTTAATGATTGCTTCAAATTCTTTAATTGCTTCAGATAACTTTTCTCTCATTGTTTGAGTTTGTGTATTACCTGAAGTTTCAACATCATCTGCAATAATTAAATCTGCTCTACTTCCAGTAAGCTGTGATGTAATACCTAAACTTTTAACACTAGGTTGATGACTTGCTAATGCAGGTGCAACATCAAAACTTATTTTAGATTGTCTTTGACTTTCTTTTGGATAGAGATGATTTAATATTGGCATCTCATGCAGTAATCTTAAACAAAATGTACTGAAATCATCTGCTCTATTTTTACTAGCTGATACAACAAGTATATTAAGCTGTGGGTCTAATAATAAACGCCATAAAACATAGGCACTAGTTATCCAAGACTTACCACACCCTCTAAAAGCACTTATAATCTGCCTTTGTGAGCCATGTTGTAGATAATCAGCTATATCGTATTGAATATCTGTTGGTTTTGGGAGCTTTAAATGCTTCCAAGCGATATATAGGAAATTCCTAAAATCACTAATTTTTGATAACAGTTTTTGGTTTTTCATTGAATGGCATCTCATCTATTAGCTTTTGTAATGGACTGTCGTCAGTAGGTACTGCATCTATTCCATTATCTCTTAAAAACTGTCTAGCCACATTCAAATCTGCTGACTTTACATCTGGGTCTGTAATTTTTTCTAGTAATTTTTCAGCTAAAATAGCGTGAAGTTGTCTTAATTTATCGTTACTCATTATTCTAATATTAAAGAAGTTATCTTCTTCTCTCCCATATAAATTTCTACATTAGCTTTAGATTTGATACATTTGTATACAACTCTATCTGTAGAATTTTTTTCTTTCATAGCAAAACGCTTAGCCTTTAAACATTTTGATAAAGTGTCCATGTGTAAGTGTTCTTTAATTTCATGGTCTACTATTAAAAGTAATGCAAATACCATTTCTACCATTAGTGTCCACTCCCATTTCTAATTAATTTTTCTACATCTTCTTGTAGTTTTGAAACTTGTTCTTTTAAGAAATCAATATTAACTTTATTGTTTCTCATACCTTTTAATTCTTCTTCCATACCCTCAATCAAACCACTCATGTGTTCCACAAGCATAAATAATTCTGCTTCTCCACTTGATTGACCTAATTCTCCTCTTGGATATTTAATTCTAAATTCTGAATTAGCTTCTAAATCTTTAGACATAAGTTCTAAAGTAGTAGAATGTTTATTAAGTGTTTCTATAACTCCGAAGTATGCCCACACACCTATAGCAACTGTTATGACTATGCTAATAAGGTTTCTCATTGGCATAGATATAGAAGTATTCTCTGATACTTTCATAACTCTACAACCAATATAAAATGACTAAACCTAAAAAAACTATCACATTTTTGTAAATCTTACTTCTGTGAAACCAAAGTAAATCTAATGTGTCTGGTATACTAATCATGTTGTTGTTCCTACTTGTCTACATTCAAATTTAATTACAATTTTTTCTTGTTCTATGTAATCTCTTTCAAATTCTTCCATTTGTTCTAATTGTCTAAAAGATTTTTGTGCAATAGCATAACCACCATTGATACAATCGTAATGATTATTAAATTGCCAACCTGATATTGAACTAGATGGACATTGCCCAGAAGTAATTGAGCATATATACAGCACTAGTATATATTTCACTTAAACTGAAATACTCCTATTACTGTTGCTACTATTGTTCCTAAGAAAACAAGAACTTGAACCATTCCTTTTCCTTTAGAAACATCTTGTCTTAAAGATTTAACTTCTTTTCTTAACTCACTAATAGCTTCTTGTAGTGCTTTCATTCTTTCTGCACATAACTTTTCGTGAGATGAAAGTCTTATACCTGCTGATGCTTCAGCAAATTCTCTAGGTGTAAGTTTCTTTCTAGGCATTATTTCTCCAATTAAAGTTGATGACTATTCGTCTATCTGTATCTGTTTGGCTTTTTGCTTTATGTTTAGAATTACCATCAAATACAATTACTTTGTTTTCTTCTGATTTAATTTCTGAATTATCTTCTTCAAATATAGTTCCACCATTATTGGTGTTCATATAAAATATTGCTGTTGTAAAAGGTTCATTACTTTGACAATCAATATGAAAATCTGAATAGCTATGTTCTTGTGTTTTTAGTACAAGATTTGCTCTAATGTTAATTAACTGTTCTGGTTTAATACAAAGTTTATCTAATAAAGGTGTTAAATTTTCATAGATATTTGAACATGGTAAGTTTTGTAGAAATATATCATGTCCAAAGAAAAATCCATCATCTCTAGTTTGATGTTCTCTATAATACCAAGCTGTATATTTTGAAAAGAATATATCTTTTAATAGTTTGAAAGAACTTTCAGATAAAAAATTACTGTGTAATTGCAGTGATTTCGTCATCAGTTAAACCTAAATCTTTTAACTTTTGATTACCTGATGCTTTGTCATTTGCTTTTTTTGTGTCTCTTGCAATTCGTCTTTCAGCAAATGTTCCATTCTCAGCTATATCTGCTTCTACTTCTGCCTTAGCAGTGTCAAAAGCTGATTGTTCTTCTGCTGTTAATTCAACAGCTTTGCCTGTAGGGTTTTCAGGCGAAATTACCCATTTAGTTGTCATATTTATATCTCCTATTTATAACCATAAACTTTTAGCGAGTTACAAGTTGTGTTTTGTCCATTAGTCCAAAG
The DNA here is from genome assembly GCA_902573385.1 of uncultured Pelagibacteraceae bacterium. GTDB lineage: Bacteria > Pseudomonadota > Alphaproteobacteria > Pelagibacterales > Pelagibacteraceae > Pelagibacter. Next base: position 4,063 of record CACGJS010000002.1, read on the forward strand.
TTTGAAACCAGAAACTACACTTGTACTTGTATAAGTAACTGCCATATCTTTTTCTTCTAACCAACTATTTCCAGACCAACATGTATGATAATATCTTATAGTAGGTCTTACTCCTGTTTTCATTGGGTTGAAAAATTCAAAAACCATGTGAGATGGGTAACCTTGACTGTCTGCAAAGTTATCTTGAATTTCAATGTAATTATCGTGGTGGTTTCTGTGAGAATTATAATTACTTCCACTCGTATCTCTACCACTTTCGTAACCAGTTGAGATATAAGAGTTTCCACTTAATTCAGTTGAACCTGAAGAATAAAATCTTGCTCTCATTTGAGCAGTTGATGCTGAATATATACCCTCAAAGATTACCATGTAATATGTGTAAGTACCTAATGTGAAAACATCTTCTAAACTAATTGTAGCTTGGTTAGATATGTTTGTTGAATGTGCAATCTTAACTACATCTCCACCTGACAACTCTGCCCATTCAGGGTGGTTAGCACCTTGTTTAAGATAATAACCTGCTGTTCCTTTAGCTAGTCTTTGTAATCCACTTCCATCTCTGAAAAGTAAATCGCCTTGTGTTGTTATAGTTGTGCCGACATCAGTACCATTCGTACCATTCGTTCCTTTTTCTGCGAGTTTAGTCCAATAGGTAGCATTGGAAGTCGCATTTCCAGTAGACGCTTGAATACATATAAAAGTTTCTCCACCTGATGTAACTATATCGTCAATTACATAAGCTGTGCCACCTGCGTATGCACCTCTGAATACTGGCTTTATTCTACCTAAATTTAATGTTGCCATTATTTTTTATTCTCCTTAATTGATTGTTATTGATTGTTAATTAGACTGAGACACTTAGATTGCCATTGGCATCAACTGTAAATGTTAGTCCTCTTTTTGCGACAAAACTTTCAGTGTATAAATCACTTTGTGTTCCATCATTATTTGCTACAGACAAATTATCTGCACCATTTGTATAGTGAACAATAAGGTCTTCTTTTTGTGAACCTGTACCATTCGTTTTTACAAAACCATATAAATCTGAAGACCCTGCGTCTCCAAAAGTAAGTTCTGTTCCACCTGCATTAACTACAACAGCTTTTTCTGCATTTCCTGTTAAGTTAGAAACAATGTCAGATAGGTCTCTTGCTTTACTCATTATATAACCAAAGTATCTGCTTCAGCTTCAGTTAATGCTTCTCCTGCAATTAACTTAGCTTTAGCACTAGCTTTTAGTTCATTTTCTTCTTGTTCAATTACAGCAACTTCTGCTTTAATAGCTTCGTTTGATGTAGGCGAACCCTCAATCCAATTTATTTCTTCTATATCGTCAGAAGCCTTAACAGTAACTACTGCTGATGGATTAAGTCTTTGTATTGCTTTTCCGATTTTTTCTATGTCCATATTATTCTCCTATTATGCTAATATTTCTGTTGCGTGAATTGTTAGATATGCGTTGGCAGGTCTATTGATATAAGTCCAATGACCACCACCTGCATTTTTAATTCGTATCATATATTCAACTGCTGAAGTCGTGTTCGGAGCATCTGCTCCACCTGCTGTTCCAACAGTTACATTGTAAGCACTTGACGAAGCGTTTAATGTAAATTCACTTGAGGTTACATCTGTGTCTGAACCACCTGTTCTTCTCACAAGTTTGTAGTAAGCAGTTCCCCCACCATTTGATAAATACAAATTAGCCCAAACATTAAATGTGCTGTTTGATGCAGTAGGTGTAATCGTTACTGACATTGTGTCCTGCCAAGAAGTTGAGCTTGTTCCATAAGAAGCACCTGCCCAACCAATTTTATGTTGATTGATTTTTCCACCTGCATCTGCTGTTACCCATTCAGGTGCAGTAGCTCCTGCATTTATAGCAAGTTTTTGACCTGCTGTGCCTTTCGCTAATCTTTGTAGACCAGAGCCATCTCTATATAAAATGTCTCCTTGTGTTGTTAAAGTACTAGTAAGGTCAGTCCCATTCGTACCATTCGTTCCTGCTGATGACATTACATTCCAATGTGTCGTTACAGTTGGCAAGTTTCCTGTTGACGCTTGTATGCAAACATAAGACGAACCATTGTACGAAACAACATCATCTATTGCGTAAGCTGTACCTGCATTATAAGCACCTTGCCAAGTGAACTTTATATTGCCTAAGTTTATTGTAGCCATAATTTATTTTTCTCCTGTTATATTGTAGCTATTAGTTCGCCATTAGTTATTGCAAATGAAAATCCACTTGCACTAAACATCTTGTCATCAAAGTTGGCGTATTGACTTGATGAGATGTTATCAGCACCTTGATTAGTTGTGATAATTCTTAAATCGTTAAGAGCAGGTACAGGTGTGTTTGCCTGTCCACCCATTGCTGAGTGAGAACTGCAGTAGTAGTAAAGTGTTGGTGCATTACTAGCAACTACAAGAGTTACCTGAGTTGAACTGTTGTGTGTAACACCAGTCGTGTATTCTGAACCACTGTTGTGCGTTCCATCTGATGTTGTAGAAAATTTAAAAGGGTGTCCTGATGGATAATTAAATACATAAGTATTACCCTCATATAATTCTAAAGTATCTTGTTGAACACCATCTACATAATATTTACCACCACTTTCTGTGATAGTTTTTACGAGAGTAGATGGATTATAATATTTTTCAAAACCATAAACTTCTGCTGAAGAAGCGTTACCATATTCAAGTGCCGAAGCACCTGCGTTTACTTTTAAAACCTGTCCTGCAGTCCCTAAAGTACCAATACCAGTTCCACCTCTAGCAGTCGCTAAAACTCCTGAAGTTATGTTGGTTGCGTTTATAGAAGCTACATTAAATGTACCAAAAGCTAATATGTAAATTTCATCATTTAAAGAAGCTCCAGTGTCTAAAACTACGCTAGTTCCATTGGTTGCAGTGTAATCTGATGGGTCTAAATGAACTCCATTTTTGAAAACATCAATGTACCCACTATCGTAGGCTAAAACATTATTTCCTGTATCAGCATGAGATGCACCTGAAAAAGTCGTCTGTCCTGCTGTTGCAATGTATTTACATCTAACTGATGTACCATTGACTGATGAACCTGCATTTGCCCACGCATTTCCATCATAAACTTTCATTATGTCATTAGCAGTATCAAACCAAAGAGTTCCCTCTGGTATACCAGTCGGTGCTGATGCTGAAATTTTATAAGTGTTTCCAAAAGCTGTAACTGCAGGAATGTTATTACCTACTGTTACTATTTGTGAATGAGCATTTGCTAAATTTTGTAAATTAGTAACTCCTGCTAGTGTGTTTACAGAAGCAATATCAGTTCCAACTGCATTAACATTTACTATAGCATTTGCAACTGTGTCTATTTCTGATGTAGTTTCGTTTAAATCATCAGCAACAGTTTCTACTTCTGAAACTGCTTCTGCTAAGTCATTAGCTACTGCAATAACTTTTGCTATGTCTGTCGCTACAGTCGTTACTGATGGCATATTAGTCGCCACAGTATTAATATTCGTTTCGTTAGAATTTACTGAATTAATATTTGTAGCATTACTATTGACTGCAGTAATTGCAGAAATATTTGAGTTGACTGTCGTTAAAGCTGTTTTGTTAGCTGTAGATAACCAAGTGTTCTCTAAGTAAGTTTTATTAACAGCATCATTATTCCCAGTTGGATTTGCTACATTAATAATTCTTTTACTTTGTGCATCAAACACATCAGCATTAGTTAATTGAATAGTTGACTGAACATTATCTTTAGTTTCTTGCGATAAGAAAAAGTTTTGGTCTGCTGATTGGTCTAAGTCTGCTTCTGTTAAAACTGAACCATCTGTAAAGTCTACTAATCTAGCATCACTAGGTGTAACCCTTTTAATTGTAATTACTGCTGAGTTAGCAGGTGCAGAATTAAAAGTAAGCGTACTTCCTGCTATAGAAAATGCAGTAGTCTGAACATTATCTATAAAGGCTTGAATATGTGTTGTGGCAATATACGAAAATGGTATGGCGTAGCCTGTTGTACTTCCATTACCTGTATAGGTTACTTTTGCTAAAAATGACATTTATTAATAATTCCTTAAAATTTGTAAAGCCTGTATCAAAGACTTATCGTTTCTGTTTTTATTTGTGATAGCTTTTTTGTTTATGTCTTGTTTATTTATATCTATTGTTAAATTTCTATTTTTATCATCTACATGTTTAAACAAAGACCATTCTGTTCTGAACTTTCCCTCAGCTTCACTTTTATACTTCTGATATATTTCTTGTATTCTTATATACTTCGTACCTACATCAGAAATTCCTTTATCTGTTTTTAGTGGGTCAGTTAATGCTTTGTAACTTTCTGACTGGAACTCTTTTTCTAATGCTTGTTCCAAAGTCATATTTTCAATTTTAACTGTACTTAAAAGATAATTTAGTCTCCAATAAGCTGATTTACCTTTGTATTTATATTCAGTGTAATCAACATTATTTTGATATTTCTTTAATACTTCAGGAGCTTTACCTAATCTTAAAATTTCTTCTGCAACTATTTTACCCTCCTCTAGAGGTGTTGCTGTAATTGGAGAAAGTAAATTATTAAATAATCTTTCTAAATCTCCCTCAGGATTTTGATGAGCTACGCCCATAAAATTAAATCTTGGTTCTGCAGGACTACCTAAACCAGTTCTTTTCTTAACTTGTTCTATAAATGTAGTTGCATCTCTTAAAAATGGGTCATTAAGAATTTTAGTTAATACATTAGGATAATAAGAACCTATTTTGTTACTAAAATATCTTTTAACTGCTCTATCGTCTTGACTATAAATAGCGTTCACAATTTCGTGAACAGTTTGTAAATATGTTTTACTTAAAATATTATCTTTTAAAGCACCTGCTGTTGCTTTACTTGCAATCCAACTTTTATCAAGAAAAGATATTGGACTATTTTCAGATTGATTAAATAAAAACATTTGCATATCTGCACCTAGTTTCTCAATCTCATCTTGTGTTAATTTTTGATAGTTTGTAGAAATATCTGCAACTATTCCAAAGAAAGCACCATAAGGGTCTAATCTTCCAAAAGGTATTTGAACTCCATTAATAATAAATGAATAAGGTTTAAAATTTAATTCAGATTTTTTAAATCTCATTAATTCACTATCTTTGTATTTATCTAAAATAACTCCTTGTCCTTTTTCAACATCATCAACTTTATTAGTTGCTGAACTCATAATTCCCATTTTCTCAAATATGAAAGCTGTACTAAATAACATTGTTCCCATTGCCATTTGACCTCTTGCTTTAGCAATCATTTTTGGGTCGTTACTTATTCCAAGTAAATGTTTTCCTCTATAACCTAAAGCTAAAGGACTTCTGTCAACTACTGATTTAGCTAATTGAAAAGGTGTTCTAATAAATGGGAACAGTTGTTTTAAAACTGGATATTCATTTACTGCTTCTTGAAACTTTTTAGTAAAACCTGTTAGTTCATTTGTGTAAGTAGCTTCTCTAGCATAAGCTAATGCTTCTTCATTAAGACCTCTACCATGTTCATCAAAACCATCTTTGTAGTATCTTTCTGTAAATTCTTTAAATTGTTTTCCTTTTAAACCTAATTTTTGTGCTTCTCTTGTAGCAATAGCTTCTAACTTAGAACGATAATTAACTTGTTTAAATACTTCGTCTCCTGCGTTCAAAGCTCTTGATGGACTACGAACTATAGTTCCAAATGTACCTGAACCTGTAGCTTTAGTTGTTCCAGTATCAATTTTAGACATTCCACCAGAACCCTCTAAAATTAATTCTCCTCTTTGAAAGGCTTTACCACCTGCTTTAAGTGCTTCGCCCATATATCTAAATAAACCTGCAAATGTAGAACCTGCTTCTGCTGATAATTGATTATACTTAGCGACTTTTCCTACATTACTACCTGACAAAAATGCAGATATTCTAGCACCCATTTTGTCTTCGATAGGTTTAACCATTGCTGTAATACCATTACCGATAGCATTAACTAATTGAGTTTTAGGATTAGATAAAAGAGCATTAATCCATATTTCGTTTAATACTTCCCAACTTCTGTTTTGAGTTACAAAGCCTAAAATTTGTCTAGTTACATCAGGTCTGTCTAAATCAGTTAATTTTTGCATTAACTTTTCTTTAGAACCTTTAATTTCTTTACCTGCTATAAATCCAAATTCTTCATACTCTCTAATAGCACTTTCTAAATTGTCAGATACTAATTTACTATCAGCTAATTCTTTTTTAACTATTCCTAAAGTTCTAAAATTACCACCAGTCATTGAGCCATAATTCATTTTGTTTTTCATCATGCCCAAGATGTAATTTAATGTTTCATCAACATCTTTTTGTGTTCTACCACCTACTTTCATTTTAACTTGTCTTTGAAATGCAGGTAATGCTTTAATTAATGAATGAAGCATCATTTCATGTGCGTATATTAATGAAGATACATTTTTAGTACCTTTACTTAACGAACCAAATTCTTGATAAATTTTATTAACATCTCCACCATAATCTTTTATGGCTTTTCTTTTAATTACTTCATCACTAAACTGTCCATCAACTTTTTTAAAGTTATTGTATACAGCTTCGTGCATTGCTTTAATTGTATTAATAAAACTTTGAGTAACCTCTCCTCTGCCTACAGTGTCAATGTTTATAAAATTAGCAGGAATACTAAATGCTTCTTCTGCATCTACTTCGCCTTTTTTCCATTTTTCAAAATTTACATTTAAGTCTTCACTAGCAATTTTGTTATAAATTAATGTTCTTTTCTCTCTTGAAATTTTAGATTTAGGTTTACTCTTTTGTGTTTTCTCAACTGCTTCACTTAAAATTCTCATCTTCTCGCCAATAGTTGTGGCTTCATCTAAGAGTTTTTGTGAATTAGAAATACCCTCTTTTGCATTTTCAATAATTTTAATATCATTAGCAATTAATCTTTCATCAATGTTACCTGCAATATATCCTTTAGTTACTCTAAGACCTGCCATGACTACATCTGCGAAAGCACCTATACCTGCACCCTCAATAGTGTTTTTCATTCTAGCTTCCCACCAAGTATCATCAGCGTCAGATTGTAAGTAACCTAACCAAGTGTCTGCCATTTCAGGAGAATGTTCTACAATCATGTCTGTCAATCTTCCTGACAGCTCATCAAAACCTATAAAGTCTGCTATTCCACCTTGTACTGTAGCTTTAGTAAATTGTCCTGTTCTAGTAAGTTGTTTACCAACACCAAGACCTTTTAAAATTTTACCACCAGTAAGCCAACCCATTACGAATTGAACTCCACCCTCTACAAAACTAGCAGTTAGACTTTCAGTGTTATCTTCAGGATTAACTTTATCTGGGTCATAAAAGAACCCTTTGATTTTACTATAATCCTTTTTACCTATATTACCTGTGATTGGAGCTAAGATACCTTTAACATTTCCTAGTTTGACTGCTTCGTCATAAGGAATATATTCAATCATTCCATTTGATGCTTCTTTACCATATCTAAAGCCACCAAAATTTGTCTTTTCTCCTAAAGTGTCCCCTAATCCCTCTGCAAGACTACTAAAGGAATTAATAGCTTTTCTTGTACCCTCGTATGGTGCAACTACTGCATTATCAAATAACCAACTAGTTGCTGAACCCTCAGGTCTCCAACTACCTATTAAACCTGCATCATTACTTTCTTCTGCTTTTTTAGCTTCTTCAGCTTTAACATTCGAATTATTAGCAATGTTGTCTAAAATCTTTTGTTTTTCTTCCTCTGTAATATTATCAGGTACTTCTACAAAAGTTCCATTAGGTAATTCTAATTTCATTTAATATCGTTCTCCTTTTTAAATTTCTTCAAACTTTCTCCATATTTCTTCTCAAATTCTTCTTCAGTCATTATGGAAGCATCAGTAATCTTTTGTGTTAAAGCAGTTGCATTAATTTCTGCTTTTTTCATTTCTTCTTCTAAAATACTTGCCTGAGATTTACCTGTTAGTTCAAACTGACCTGTACCGAATAAAGAATTATATTTTCCTGTTTTCTTAATCAAAGTCATGTTCTTGTCAAATTCAGCATTAAAATCTTCTTGCTTTTGAATTTCTCCTAACTTGCCCTCATATTTTGGATTATCTTTGTGAGCTTCTAACCATGCTAAAAGTTTTTTACGCATAACTGCTCTAACAGTAATTGCATCACTTGCATTATCAGAAACACCAGAAGTAATAATTTTTTCAAAGGCATCAAATTGACCATCAATATAAATATCGTCAAAGTAGACATTACCCTCTAAACTTTGTGCGTTAGGTATAACTGTAGATTTATAAGATTGATAAGTTGCTTTTCTTATCTTACCACTTTGTAATGCTTCGTAAGCTAATTTAGATGCTTCAGCATATTCATTATTATTAAGAAGTTTTTCTATTTCTTTAATAACATCTGTGTCATCTGAATTACCACCATCAAACAATAAACTTTTTTTATATTGTTCTCCTGCAATTCTTTCTGCATCAGTTCTTGCAGGGTCATTAATCCATTGTGTAACATTAAAATCAGAATTAAGTTTTAATTGTTCTTCTAAATAATTATGTGTTTGAACAGTTGCAAGATTATCTTTATTTTTTTCAAAATTAACTTCATTATTTATTTTTTCATTTTGTTTTTCAATAAGTAATGCTTTTAGTTCTTCTTGTTTATTTTTAAGTCTACCTATATCTGCAATAGAACCTGTACCTGCTATTAATCTTTTAGGTATTTCTTGAATTAATTGTAATGCAAATTCATAATCATCTGTAGAAGTTACATAAAGTTCTAAACCATCAAATATTGTATCAACAACATCTCTACCATTACCAGTTACTTCAAATAAACTTTGTATTTCGCCTTGTAATACTTCTGAAATTTTATCCCATTTAGTTATACCTGCTACTATTTCTCCCTCAGATAATTGGTCAGTATCCCATGTTTTAAATTTTTCTACTGTACCTATAATTCTTTCTTTAATTTTATTATCAAAATCTTTATTAAATTCATTTAATAGGTTTTGCTTATGTGTAGCTTCTAATTGATTTCTATAAATTGATGTTTCTTTAAAAAATCCTGCTTCTAATTCTTCAGGTTGAAAGAAACCTAAATTCTTTTCTTTTATAAATTTACCTAATCTTTCTTTATAAAACTTTTCAAAAGCACCCTCTGAAAGGTCTTTGCTTACTCCACTTTCTTCATATTCTTTAAGTATTCTGTCAGAAAATTCATTAGCAAATGAATTAAGAGTTAATTCTTTATATTTCTCTAAATAATAAGGATTAGCAGTTTTATCAATTTCTCCATTTTTAACTGCATCTCTAAATTTACCTTTATTCTCTTTATAATCTTTTAAGGCTTTTGCTCTTTCAGATTTCTTTAATTTAACTTCTGCACCAATAACTGCTTTACTAGCACCACCTGTTACAAAGTTATTTAAAGCGTCTGAAAACTCTTTTACACCTGCAGGTAATGGTTCTTCCTGTGGTCTGTAGAATAAATTGAAGTCTGTAGATAAAACTTTTGCTTCTTCTGGTTCTAAATTTAACTCAGGAATATTTCTTGTTCTCTTTACCATTATATATCGTAATAAGTTGACTGTGTTACATTACCAACACTGTCTGTCTGGTCTGTTTTTTCACTTCCAGTCATCAATCCAGCGTTTTGTTTTTGAAATTGTAATGAATAATAAGTATTAGCTACATTCAATGCTTGTGTAGCAAATAACAATTTAGGATTTGGTGGTGTAAGATAAGTTGATTGACTTTCTTGTCCAAACTGAATTGCTTCTAAATTTCTTTCAAACTGAGAAATATTAATATCCATATTATTTCTTATGGCATTTCTATATTTACCCTCAGTTCTATAATAGTTTGCTAACAGTGCATTTGTTGAACCTGATATTGCAAGTCCTCCTGCATCACTAACACCTGCAAGATAAGTTGCTCTTGCTCTCCTAGCTTTTAATGTTCCTTTTAAATCTGATTGTGCTGACTTTTTTAATTCTTGTCTAATTTTTAATTGAGCTGAAGCATAACGCAGTTGTGCATTTTTCTTTGCTAATTCATTTTGTCTAATCTGTTGTGCATAGACTGCTTTCTGTTGAGCCTTTTGCATTTTGTATTGAATGGCACTACTACCAATACTGGCAACTGTTAAAGCTATTTGGGGACTACACATTGTTAATTCTTATAAATTCGTAAAAAGGTTTATTTAAAACTCCATATTTTTGTTTGTTGATAAATTTGAAACCACACCATTTTAACCATTTGATGTGAAGTGAATTTCTACAATCCACAAAGTTCCATAAAATTTTGTATTTAGTATTTAAGACTTTAACTACATCTCTACATTGTCTTAAAAAACTTATTTGAGCTGTTGTTAATTCTTCAGAAGCTAAAAGCCATATTGCACCTACACCACTACCACAATCATTAACTCCAAATATTCCTACTGGTATATTTTTTCTATTAACAATCGTAAAAACTATCACATTTTCAAGGTAACCTTTTAGTAATGCTTCGTATGGTAATAGACCTGTTGATGCTAAAATTTCTCTTTTATCTTCGTATCTTAATCTTGGTGCTAAATATTTTAAATCTTCAATAGTTGTTAATCTAAAATGATTATGACCTTGATGATGCTGTAACATAATAGCCTTGCCAGTTTGCATTAATAAAGTTTGATGGCAGGTGGCTATCGTTTTTAATAGTAATAGTTAGCTTGTCATTTTCTGACTGAACAGCAAAAGTATAATCTCCATCAGATAAATTCACTGTGCCTAACGCACCTGTACCTGTCGTTGTCCCTGTGAATACTGAAGTTGATGTACTTCTTCCAACAGGCACTACTTCTGTAGTAAAATAGCCAGTATCATTATAGGAAACATTCCAGTTTCTAATCTGCAATCTTCCCTCTCTTACTGATATTCTAGAACCTGAGCTGTCTGCTAACTGTATAAATTGTTGTGAAAATTGAAATAAAAATTCATATTGTTCTCCAATCCATAAATTAGCACTAGTTAAATCTCCTGACACAACAATAGATGTGCCTGATTGAGAAACTATAGCTATTTCCTGCCCTGCAGTATTACTTCCACCTACACGACCAACTATTTTCATATTATTAGTTTTTGTGTATGGAATAGTAAATGTCGTTTGGTTAGTTCCTGAATTGTAAGAAGACGATACACCTGTACTGTCATCTTGTAATTTTCTGTCTAAATAAGTTAAATAATTTGCTGAAGTATCAACTACTGCAGGAGATATATCTAAACTTTCTAAAAATACATCAGTTCCTCTTTGATTAACTATGTATAAAGTATTTTCTATAAAATCTATGTTTAGAATTTTATCTGTACTTGAAGTTCCAAAATCCCATTTATGCCATGCACTTTGTAATCTTTTTCCACTTTGTAAATAATATTGATAAACATATAAACAATTTTGTGATGAAGTGTCTGACGATAATGCTATTAAAATATTTTCATTAGTTGCAGAAGCTAATTTAAAAACTCCTGATGGAATATATTTAGGAACATTAGCTGTCGTATCATCTGCTTGTTTAGTTCCAGTATCATCTGCAACAAAAAATTCTCTAATTCCTGTATAGTTACCTTTGTTAAAAGGAAAGAATACATTACTACCTGCACCAACTGGTTTACAACCGATTGCAGTTTCATATTCAGTCGAAGTATTAATTGAAACATTTCCTGCTGTTAAGGTAGTTCCACCTGTAAGCATAAATTGTGTTTGGTCTGTAAATAATAATAAATCTTCATCAAAACTTATAGCGTGTCTAAGAATACTTACTTTTTTAGAAGTAGACGCTACATCTACTGGGTCTGTATCTAAAGTATCTGTAACTGTTTCTGCAAAGAATTGAAAAAATTCTCCACTTCTAGACATAATAACATTTTCATCTGCAATAAAACCTAATCTGTTTCTATGAAAGAAAATATCATTAATTTTTTTATTTATAAAACTTGGGTCAGGCGAACTGTCTGTATCTCCTACTACTCTTTGTCCCCAACTAGGAACATCATAATCAACTGACGATATTTGATAAGTTGCTCCATCTACTTGAGTAAATCTAAAATTACCATCTGCTGTTCTGATTAAAACATGTGGCATCAAATCTTTATCAATAGTAGTTTTAGTTGATGGTGCTACTGTTTCATTCCATACATCTTCTGAGCTGTCATATTGCACATAATAATTATCAAATGAATTTGATGCGTCTCCTGTAACTTCAACAACCATGTTGTTAATTGCAGGACTTGGTAAGTCAGAAAAATTCTGTACTTTAGCTCCAACTATTTGTGAAGCATCATCTCCATAACCATCACTAGCTGAAACTGTAAGAGTTCCACTAGATTTAATTATTGAAAAACTTGAAGTTCCTACATTTGCTGTCGTTATGTTTGCAGGACTTCCTACTGCAGATTTTAAGCCATTTCTAATAGCTTCTGTGTCTGTATTTGAACTAGTAAAATTATAGGTAGTTCCATCAATGGTTACTGAATACTTGGTATTATTTACTCCCTGCAATACTGAATAGATAGCCTGTTCAACTTTAGCTGTGCTAGTAGTTGCAGACATTGCAGTCGTTTTAGTTTTATTTAAAATATAAGTGTAATCAGCAACAGTAACAGCAACAAAATCTTCTCTAGGATTTGTTGAGGATAAATAGTTCGTTGCGTTTGTCTGATTTACAACTGTCTTAGTAGCTCCTGCTATTGTTTTAACTTGGATTGCTCCATTAGTAATAAGTACAATATATCTTTCATTAACATCTCTGTTAATTGTATGAATGTAAGCATTGTTTAATGCTGATGTTGAAAGAGTAGCTAGATGTTTTGTGTTAGGTCTTTTTTTGAGACCCTCAACAACACTAGAAAATCCATTAACCTGAGATGTGGCTTGGGAATTTAATCTTAAAATTTCTGGTTGCTGACTTACTCCCTGAACCAAATTTGGTATGGTTCTTGATATAAGTGGCATTATCTATTTACTATGTAGTTTTGTAAATCACTGTCGAAGATTGTGTTATCGCCTGTAGCCATTTCAGCTTGTTTCATAACTGACAAACTTCTAGCTTCATCTTCTGAAGAAAATTTATGTAATGTATTTGCACCTAAAGTTCTATCGTGAAATACTCTTGCACTTCTTATTGTAATATATCTTCTTGCTTGTTCTGGTATTTTATCAAAGTCTAAAAGATATATTAAAGTGTTATCTGTAAAATCTTGGTCAAATGTTTCTGAATTTTTTGCTAAGTTAAAAAGGTATGTACCTCTTTGTACGACATCATAAGAAGATTTATCGTATTTATCATTTAACTGTACTCTAACAACATCAGTTCCTACAGGAATTTTATCATTAGCATCTCTTGTTAAATCTACTTTGTATTGTGTGTTGAAGTGCCAACCTGCTGATTGAACTTCTCTACTAATTTCATTTAAAATATTTTTTGCTGTTGTACCATCTACAGGTAAAGACCCTGTTAAGGTTGATAATGGAGCTTCTCCAATAGTACTTAATATCGTATTGACTGCTTCTAGCTCAGTCGTTCTTGTTGTAATTGTCATTAAGGTAATAGGTCGTCATAAAAACTATCAATTTTTTTATTAACCTTATCTTTTATTTTTTTAATTAATTTACATAACCAACACATCATAATTTTCTCCTTTAAATAACCACAGGCGTAGATTGTCTGTGTTAATCTCTACGCCTATGATTTTGTTATAACTATTGAGCTATAATTCTTACTGCACTCTCAGGTCTTAGAATACCATGACCTAGAGCAAGTCTAGCTGTCATTAGGTTTCCTAATCTACGAGCATCATAAGTATTTTCTAAAACTAAATCTTTTAGTTTTACTGTACCAACTGCTGATTTGTGGAATACCACTGCACCAACATGTTGTGCATCTACATTGTAAGTGTTGTTTGTTCCTGAAATACTAGCCGATTGGTCAGTAAATGCAGTAACAGCAGTGTTAGATTTAACTATTCTAACTCCACCTACCATTAGAACTTGTCCTTTTGAGAAGTCTCCATTATTTGAAGAAAAGTCTCTTGAAACAAGTTTATCTATGTTTGCTAATTGGTAGTAAACATCTGGTGTTACTACACAATATCTGTCAGATGTTGGAACATCTCTTTCATCTAAATCTTGAATTGCTTCAAAAATAGATGCAACCATAGAAGTTGCGTTTGTTTTACAGTCAGCGTCAACTACATTTGAGCCACCACTTCCACCAGTAATATTTGCTGAACCTGCTGATGCAAGAACAACTAACTGAAGTAAATGTTGGTCTACTTTTTTAGCTAATGCTTGACCCATTTCTCTTGAATAGATTGAACGAACATCATAATGATTTTTCAATTCATCTATTTCGCCAAGAAATGCGTGTGCTATTAACATATCATCAATGTTGATAACTTTTTCGTTGTGCTTAACTGCTGTTCCAACGATTTCGTTTCCAACTGTATGATATGAACTAGCGATTGTACCTGTTACAGGAAATTGTGCTGATTTACCTGAAGCGATTGTTCTTACAGTAGTCATATCCATCATTTGGTTTTCTCTTGCAAATGTTGAAAGGACTTCCCCTGAAAAAACTTTCAGAAATAAATCATTATAACCTGTACCAGTTGCGTTCACAAGACCTAGTCTTGATGGTACTGCGTTTGACATATTATTGTCTCCCTTTGTTATTGTTGATTTAAACCTAATCTTACTTTCATCAGGAAGTTATCAGTCGTAACTGGCAACCTTAGATTTGAATTAGTCATCTCTCTTTTAAAAAAGATGAGATTATTTTTCTTGGTGTTTTTTAATTTGGTAACCTAAACCTGTTTTTTTGTTTCCATATAGTATTTGCCATGACCAACTAGATAAGAAAGTTGAGTAATGGTATATTTTTTCTACTATATATTTTTTCATTTTTTATGTTGTCTTCTTTTATGTTTATTCATTGAACTCCATTTAATTCTACTTGGGTTCTTTGATATACTTGTTTTTTTAAATCTAGACCTAGTTTCGTGTTCTTCTT
Source organism: uncultured Pelagibacteraceae bacterium (assembly GCA_902573385.1). Taxonomy (GTDB): domain Bacteria; phylum Pseudomonadota; class Alphaproteobacteria; order Pelagibacterales; family Pelagibacteraceae; genus Pelagibacter. The sequence continues at coordinate 19,126 of CACGJS010000002.1, forward strand.
TTGAAAGTAGGCTATTTTTCTTTTTAGCCATTTAGGCTTTTTTCTTAAAACCTTTTTTCATTTTAGCGTAGGCTTTAGATGTAATAGTAGATTTCTTTTTACTTCTACTAATACCTAGCTTCTTTCTACGATTTATATTTCTATATAATGACATGTTGTCTCCTATTTTTTCTTAAATGCTGATACGCCTTTAATTCCAAGTACACTTGAGTAGCCACCAATGATTAAACCTTGTAGCCATAGTGGAAATTTATTTACTTGTTCAAAAAAACTATCAAGTTTTGTAATGATTTCTGGGTCATCTGAAAAAATACCCCATGCACAAACTAACAAAGGAATTGAAATAATTATTAAAACTATTTCATCTTTTAAATCGTTAGCTTGATGAGTTTTGACAGTATTGACCATTTCAATCTCTCCATCAATAACCCTCTGCATTTGCTTTCTCTCAGCAATACTTTGTAGAACTTTTGTTTCTTTTCTATTCTTGTAAACTTCAGAACCAGTTCTTAACGCTAATTTAGCTAATGAAAGCCACATCATTTAATAATTATCACTCCTGTTTCTTGATTTAGTTCTAACTCTAAGATTGCTTCTAGAGTTGTTTCTTGGGTTTTTATCTCTATGGTCTATGTCTTTACCTGCTATTGCTTTAACACCAAGTTTCTTCCTCATTAATCTTCTAGCTAGATTACGACTTGACCTGTTTTTTCTTTGTTCAGGTTTAGAATGATAATTTCTATATTCTCTTGCGTAATCTCTAGCCATTAGAATACTTGGCTTCTACCTATTTTATCTTCTACCATTTTTCTGTAGGCAGGGTCTTTTTCGTATCTTGGGTCATTCATAGCTTCTGTTACTTGTGCAACACTTTGAAAAGCATCTTTAGAAACAGCATCACTAGTACCCTCAAATAAAGATGGTTGTTTAGGATTTGCACCTGCTTTTGACATTAAACCTTGAACAGCAAATTTTGCAGTTTCAATATCTCCACCCTCAACCATATCGTTAAATACTTTAACTTCTGCATCAGATAGATTTGTTGTTGCCCATTGAACAAGCTCGTTATATTGCTCTTGTCCACCTGCTACATCTTGAATTTGTTTAGTATTAGTATCAGAGATTAATTTTTGTCCCTCTATATAACTATCAACTAAAGTTTTATCTAAACCTTGTTTAGCTAACTCTCCATAACTCTTTTCAGAAAGTTCTCCATTTTCAGCAAACTCATTATAAAACTTTTCTAAACCACCTTGTGGTGCTTCTACTGTTTTTGTTTCTTCTGCAGGTTTAGCATCTTCTTTAGGTCTCGCAGAAAATTCTTTTTCCAACGCACCATACGCTTTAGCCAATTCTTCTGCATTAGAGAATTTTTCTGGCAACCATTCTGGTCTGTTTTCTGAAGTTTGCATTTCTGTTTTTGGTTCTCTAACTTCAATGCCCTCTCCATTTGGATTGACAGTAAGGTCTTTGTTAATATCCAATCCATCTTTCTTTAGGTCTTCTGCTGATTGTTCTAATGTTTTATTACCTGCATCATCAGGTTTTACTTCTAGTCTCTCTGTACTCATATTTTTTACTCCATATTTTCAACTGAAACATCTCCAGTCTCATTGTTAATGCCCAAACCTTTACCAGAGTTAGTAATATGTTTTCCTGCTTCGATTGCTACTCTTGGGTCGGCTAACGCTTGTTGAGCCAACTGTTGTTGTTGAGCTTGTTGTTGTTCTTGTTGGATTTGTTCTTGGTCTTTAAGTAAACCTTGTGTGTCTACACCATTTGCTACTGCAAATTTCTTAATAGCATCATCAAGATTTATATATTGTGAAAGTGTTTCAGCTCCTAGCGTTCCTGCTAAATCTTGCATGAACTGTAGAAGTCTAAGTCTATCACTTGCTCTGCCTAGTGCTTCTAAACCAACAATTATTTTAGGTCGCACAATTTTCTTAGGCAAATCTGGTAGTAATTTTTGTTCTCTTAAAATATTTATTTTTCCATTTATGTAAGGTAATTGGAACTCAGTTGTTAATATTCCATATACTCCTCCTAAAGCATCTTGAAGCTCCTGAGCCACAAGTTGAACTTCAGTTGCAGTAACTCTTTCTGCTTGTCTTTGTACTGATGAATTTAATAAGAAAGCATATTGCAATCTTTGTTCAATTCTATTCATCATTTCAAATGAAACTCTAAAATCAGCAAATTTATTAGCTTGTAGGACTGATACATCTCCTGAAGAACCCTCAATAATTGCACCATTAGGTGCTTTAGCTATTGATGATGCTCTAGTAGTTCCATTAGGAGCTACCATAAATAACATTTTAGCTGATGCAGAAGAACCCTCTAAGATTGCTCTTGTTAATCCCTCTAAGCTACGCAAATCTCCAAGATAACTTTCGCAGTGTGAACGACCATAGTCCATTCCATCTACTCTGTTAAATCTTAAAGCAATAAAAGGTAAAGCATCTACTTTATATTTTGTTGTTAAGATTATTTTCTTTCCACATTCTTGATGTAATGTGTAACCTTTATCTTCTCTTTGTATACAAGTGTATAAATCTAATTCTTTATTTTCGTATTCCTCTTTTGCTTTACCCTCAATAATAGCAAGTCTAGTTTTTTCAGGTAATGTATCTAAATTAACAACTTCTTTAATTATTATCTTTAATACATTTCCTTGATTGTCTCTTTTAACTACATAGTTTTCTAATCTATAAACTCTAAGACCTTGTTCTGTAATTTTTAATAATACATTGCCAGAAACTATCAAATTTTTCAGTGCTTCGTATACAGCAACCCTGTCATTAGATACTTCCATATTATCCATGATTGCTTTTTCAATTCCTTGTAAACCTTGTTCAATAGAACCTTTAGTTCTTGGGTCTCCTTGAATTTGTTTAAATACTAAATCATCTACACTTAATCTGAAAAATGGTGCATGTGGTGGGAAAAGTGCCAACATCAATTTTGATGCTAAGTTCATTACACCTCTTGCACCTATGGATTGGTAAGGTGTACGATATTCTGTAGCTTCGTTATTACCTTTATCTGGAAATAAAGTTGGAATAGTTAATTTAGCACAATCTGTTGCTCTTTCTAAATATGTTTCTCTATTTAATTCTAATTTATTGTATTGCGACTGTATTGAAGATTTATCTTCAGTAACTTTGTCTCCATAAACATATCTTTGCATTAAATTATTTACGCACTAGGTAAATTCAGACCAGACTTTGTAAGACCTGAACTTGCTAAAGGTATTCTTAATGAACCTCGACCAGTTCTTCTTCTAGAAGCTGATGAAGCAACATTAACATTTCTTCCTGTCGCATCTGCCATTGCAGGAGCATTTTGCTTTGTCGTAGCACCACTAACACTCGGTGGTGTTTGTGGAATTGACTCAGGCATTGGTGGTGGAGCAGGAGCTTTTACTGATACACACATATTTGCTATTCCTCTTGTTCTTGTTTTTGTTTAATTAAATGATTAACAACTGACCTTTGCCCACCTTTAAAGTAGACTTCTTTTTCGGTATCCTTTAGGTCAGCAGATTTCTCTGGGAAAATACTATCTAGGTATTCTATAAGCTCATTGCTTATTGTTGGCTTTGGTACTTTTCTTGTCATTGGATACTCCTAAAGTGGAACTTTTTATAGATTTTCGCTTTTCAGCTATTTCCCCTGCTATTGCAGAGTAGCCACAAGCATCAACATAATCATCAGGATTGTGCTGACCTGCTTGTGTTCTAGCTATTTTTAGTAAAGCCATAAGATTAGCTACATCTTCAGGTAAGATTATTATATTTAATTTAGTCTTATTCTGTAAATAGGAAGACCATAACCTTGCGATATTTTCATGGTTTTGTACTTTATCTCCATGCTTATCTTCTCTGTCAGTACTAACTAGCTTTTTGGTTTTCTCTAAAATGTCTGTAGTGTTCATATTCAAAATCCCATAGTTTTACTTTGTTTGTTTTATAATCGTACTCGCCCTCTCTTAATATTCTGGCAAGTCTTGCTTGGTGGTAGGCATCATCAATAGAATATTTATTTCTATAATATTCTTGAAGTACTGCTTCCCAACATTCTCTTATTGTTACTTTTTCATTAAGAACTCTTGATGCTTTTACTGCACCAACTCCAACACAACCTTTATAACCATCAGTTTGGTCTCCAGTTAAAGTCTGTGTACAAAAGTTATAATCTGCTTTGTTTTCGTCTACATATTCTATCTGGTCGTCAATAATGCAAACTTGCCATGCAGGTATAGTTCTCATGTCCTTATCCCCAGAAACTATCACACAATTATTTTTGTGTTCTCCTGTAGCTAATAAACCAATAGTGTCATCAGCTTCTAAGTTTGGATAAGTTATTGTGTGGTGTGTTTCTTCAATCCACTTTCTAATAGGTGCATAAGAAATTGGTTTTCTTATTTTCTTTCTATAAGATTTATAGTCGCTGTCTAATTTTTTTCTGAAATTATTTTTATCAGAAAAACAAATAATAGCGTCTTTAGATTTTGTTAAATCCATATAGAAAGCTATGGACTGAGTAAATAATTGTTTACCCTTTTTAGCATCTGATGCTAAAGTCCAAATGTCATTACCCCAGTCAATAGGTTCTTCCAATGAGGAAGTAATCTTGTAGACTAGTAGGTCTCCATCAACTAACATTTTTTTATTCTTGTTAGCAAAGAATTTATTCATGTTGCTCATCTTATCTTTATTTGCACTATGCAAATGAAAGTGAGCTTCATCTAACTGTGTCATAGTTTTATCTCCTTTAATTTGAGTATGTTTGATTTTGGTATTACTGTTGAGTTACCACCCTCATTTATTGTTCCATCATCATTGAAGTTGATGTCGCCAATAAAAACGAATTTGTTATTGCTTGTATTGATTAACCAACCCATAGTTATACAAACTGCAGGTTTTGATTTTTTTAATTGATTTATACTTTCCCAATTTGGCGAACTGCAAATATCACTCCACCAACATTTATAAAATTTATATGGAAAATCATCTGTATCTATATCTGGTAAGACAATTTTAGTTTTTAATAACTTCTTCATATAATTAGATTGAGTAAATCTTCTTTAGGTATGATGTGTCCTTTGGAGGTGTAATTATCGCCACCTCTTTTAACTGGATAATCTTTCATTAATTTTTTAAGAATTTTTGTAGGTATCAAGACCCAGATTTGGTCTTTTCTTTTTTCTACTACTAAAGAGATTGCGTAATACTTAGAAGTAGTAACCATTATTCCTGATGGTTTTCCTCTACTTTCAATCTCTATAAATACATTACCCCACTTAACAACTAGCCTGTCTGCCTTACATTCTATTTGTCCCTCTATAGCTTTCTGTAAATCGTTTTCGTGTTTTTGACCAAACGATAGGTCAAGGTCAAACTTGTTAGTGTGTTTCACTCCAATTTGTACCGACTTTAATCTCTCCTGCTAATTCGCACTTAAAATTAAAAAATTGTTTTGTCTTATTAAATAATTGATTTGCTATAACTTTAAATTCATCAACTTTATCTTTGTGAACTACAAACTGCATTTCATCATGCACATGCAAAACCATTCTATAATCTTTACCCCAAACAAAACCTGCTTGTTGTAAATCATTATTAAGTATTACTGTTCCTGCTTTAACTAATAAAGCACCTGCTGATTGGATTAATGTATTTAAAGAACTATATTCTGCTCTACACATTAATTTTCTTTTATCTAAACCATAAATCCATTTTTGATTTCTATATTTAACTGCAACTGCAGTTTTTAAATTCTTTAACGCTGGAATAGCTTTCTCAAATTTTTCTCTTATTCTTTTGGCTTCTGTAACAGAGACATCAAGTATTTCTGACAAGCGTTCATTTCCTGCAGAATAAATGTAGGCATAAATAAAAGTTTTAGCTTTATCACGACTATCCAATCCGAGTATGTGCTGATTTTTGGTATGTATATCATCTTTAAGAAGTGTGTTCGCAAAATCTCCACTATCGTAATTATACAAGTAAGATGAAAGTACACGAAGCTCAAGACCAGAAAAATCAATACCGAGCATAACCATATTGGCAGGAGCAACAAAAAGGCTACGCATCTCAGTACCATACTTAGACCCTTTCGAGACAACTTGTGCCAAGTTTGGATTAAAGTGCGTACAGCGACCTGTAACTGCTCCATTTGTGATAATTTTTCCATGAATTTTTCCTTTGTTGTTTAATTTTAGATATGCTTGTTCGCCATCACTTAGCTGACCAAGTCGTTTTTGAATTAGTAAATGTTCTGATATTAATTTTGCTTCTTCATAAGGTAGTGATTTTAAAATTTTTTCATTTACTTCTGGTTTACCTGTTGCTGTAAAAGATTGTGGTTTCCAACCTAATGTTTTTAATCTATCTGCTATATGGTCTCTTGAATTAGGATTGAAAATTTCTGTTTTGAATTGTTCAACAGGAACTCCTGCTTTTATTCCTCTTTTCTTATTATCTCTTTTATAAGTTTTAAAACCTATAGATTTTCTCCAACTACCAAAGACTGCAGAAAGTTTTTGTTCAATCTCCAGTCTTTGTTTAGTCAAGGATAAGAAAAGCGACTGAGCAGTCGTCTCATCAAAATCCACACCACCTTGTTCTTGTTTAATAATCCAGTGTGCAAAGTCGTGTTCTAATTTGATAGCTTTTTCTGAATAATTTTGTTTTTTAATTAATTCATATAATAGAAAAGTAACTTCTACATCTCTCTCACAATAGTCCTGCATTTCTTTAGACCACACATCAAAAGAATTGTTTTCTTGAAAGTCCCCTTTTCGTAAACCCAACCGATAACCCCAACTTTCGATTGAATGTTTACCTATTAGTTTTGGTGGTATGTTCTTTCTTGAATAGTCTACTTCAGTCATATTTGACCAAATAAGCCTAGAACAAAGCAAAGTATCTAATACTTCTCCAGTATATTTATAGCCTGTTACTTTCTCTATAGCAGGTAAATCAAACCCCATTATAGAATGACCTATAATCATATCTGCTTTCTTTAGTAACTCTAGACCCTCATTGATTTGGTCAGGATTATAGGAATATACTTTTTTAGTATCTACATCTCTAAAGACCATACAATGAATTTTGTCTAAGCTGTCCAAGAAACCATTGGTTTCAATGTCTAGTATTAGTTTCATTTTAAGTTTCATTAGTGAATTTGTGTAACTGTAATTTTTTCTGTACTTGGAAGTATGTGAGCTACTGAGTTGATTGCTCTTGTAATAATCTTTTTAGCTTCAGTATCTCCACACATTATTACTGGATAAACATTGTCGTGTTTGATTGCGTTATAGATTGCAACCATAATTGTTTTAGATGTTTCAAATACCAACTGTTGTTGTTCAGAAGATAATTTTAGGTAATCTGGTTTATCTATTAAAAATGCTAAAATAAATTTAGTAAGCATTTTCTCATTCATCAAAGTCTCCCTCTGATAAACGACCAGTTTCTTTATTATAAATTAATGTTGATGCAATTCCTGTATCTCCACTAAATCTATTTTTAAGAACTCTACAAATCATTACATTGCCCTCATCTGCAGACTGTTGGTTTCTTTCAAAACCTAATACTGCATCTGATAATTGAGCTAAAGAATGTGAACCTCTTAAATGTGATAAAGAAGTTTGAGTTCCCTCCTCATGTCCAAATTTGCCCTCAGGTCTTTTTAAATGTGAAACAACAAACATTGCACAATTTAATTCTTCAACTAATTTTCTTAGTGAAGTCATTGTGTTGTCTATTAATCTTCTTTCATCTCCATCACTCAAACCTGAAATAACTATTGAGATATGGTCTAGGAAAATAACTTTGCAGTCTAAACCTTTTACCATGTAACGAATTTTATTTAATAAATCTTCTGTGGAATGACTTCCCCAGTGGTCATACAATGTTATGTAATCTTTTATTTTATTCCATTCATTAACTATATCTTCATCAGCTATAGTTTTTCTAACTTCAGGAATATGTATTAATTTATTTAAACCTACTGAAACAATTCCTCTTATACTTCTCTTAACGCTTTCTTCTAAAGCTATATAACCAACTTTATGTTTGTTACTAATTAAGTGATAAGCAATTTCTCTACAGACTTGTGATTTACCTGTACCTGAACCTGCACATAATAAATTAAGTTCTCCAAGTCTTATTCCATTTAATTTTGAATTTAATCCATTCCATTGGTAAGGAATACTTTCAACATGGTTATCTTTTAATAATAAGTCTTTAGTGTCAGCTCCCTCTACAATACCTGCAGGACTAAATGATTTAGCTTCCCAAAAACTATCAACAATCTTAGCACCTAAATTAGCTACTAATAAATCATTAGCATCTTTCATTGGTAACTTAGCTATGTATGCTTTTTTAACTGGTAAGATGTTTGCACATTCTATTGATGCCTTTGAACCTGCATCATCATTGTCAAACATAAGTACAATTTTTTCAAATTTACTTAACCACTCTAATTCTCTTTTAATATATTTTTTTGCTGAACTAGCACCTGATGGAACTGATACTACTGGATATTTATGATTATTAATTTGGGAAACAGACATTGCGTCTATTTCTCCCTCAGTAATGATTATAGATTTACCCCCATCACGCCATAGGTTCTGACCAAATAATGTTATTTTATCTGTATCGCCTAACCATTTAAAAGATTTGTCAGCAAAACGAATGTGTTGTGCTACCAAACTATACTGTTTGTCGTAGTAATTAGATATATGGCAATTCCTGCCATTATATATTCCAGTTTCATAATTGAATTTTTTACAGGTCTCAGAGTTTATATGTCTCTTTGGTAATGCGTTTACACTACCCTCTATTAAATCTAGCACTTCTTTCCTTTTCTGTGGTTGAATTGGTTGTTCCCCATTGAGAGGTGTCCACTGCAAACAACCAAAACAATACGAATGAAATTCGTAGATGGCTAAATTGTCTTGGCTATTGCAGTTGTTACAAGGAGCATGACGAATGAATTTTTCATCTGGTCTAATTTGGTTCTTCATCTGACTGAAGTTCCCTTAGGTCAGCATCATCTGTAGTGCTGTCTTGAAATTTGTAATTAGGTATATTCTCGTTTAACAAATATTCTTGAACATCAAAATTAGGACAAGTTTTTCTTTTGTCTAAATCATAATGTCCAACAATACGAGCTTCAGGATATAACTTAACTAATCTTGATAATTGTTTGTATAAAGTTTCCCATTGTTCAGCAGTAAAGTTATCTTCAGGTAATTGCCAATCTTCTTCTAAAGCTCCACCAACTAAACATAAACCAAATGAAGTATGATTGTAATTTTTAACATGAGCTTGAATTGCGTTGTCTTCTCTGCCCTGTTCATAAGTACCATCACGCTTGATAACTCCTCCATAACCAATCTTTAGCCACCCTCTTTCTCTGTGCCATCTATCTATTGTTTTCGCATCTACATCTTTTTGTGATGGTCTAGTCTGACTACAGTGAATGACTATGTATGTTGTGTTATCTCGCATTTTTTTTCGCCTTTATTTCATTGAGCCATTCATCTGGGAATGGTTTCTTGGTTGATTGTATGCAGTGGTATTTGAACCCAAATAGTTCACACCACTTGCCATAAGTAGTTAAAGATTTCTTTCCAATTTTTGTTTTTGAATTTGAAAAGATAAATCTAATATCTAAATCTTTATGTTGTTGTTTTATGAGTTTGTGTTTCTTTCGGTCTGCTGAATTAAATGCACCCTTAGCTTCCACAATAAACTTATCATTTATTGGGAAGTCAGGTGTGTATGATTTTTTCTGAGTAGGTAATTCAAACTTAATTTTCATTCCCTCATAAACAAAATGTACTTTGTTTTGTTTTAGGAAATTATAAATTACTTCTTCTAAACCACTTTTTAATTCAACATTCTTAGAAATCCGAACTCTCTTGTACTTCTGGTGCATTAGAGTTCTCACTTCCTGTTGATTTACTTTCAAAACCATCTTCTTCTTTGAAAATGTTTTGGTCTGATTTGCCTTGAACAAGTTTAATAACTTGAACTGCTTTTAGTCGTAGACTTACTCCTGCACCTAACATTGGTGTGTAGTAAGGAACTTCTTGATAAGCAACTTTCATTATTGTTCCTCCCCAAATACTTACATCTGCAGGTAATGGGTTTTTCTTGGCATCAAAAAGCATAGGTCTTTGAGAAAACTTCTCTTGAGTTTTTCTGTTTACACCTGATGCTTTCATCTTAAATTTGAAGAAGACATAATCGCCCTCCTCTGTATAAGGTTTAGGAGCTTCTTTAATTTTCTTCCCCTTGTTATCTTTTTCAGCTTTAGCAAGACTGTCTACTATTGCTTGGTCAACACTTTTGACCATATCTGTAGCGTCTGATTTGCTAATCTTTAAAGTAACCTTGTATTCCCCTAGTTCATTAAAACGAACATCTGGTTTTACAAGATGAGGATAAATGCTTTCGGAAGCAACACTTACCTTAGTTTGTATATCACTCATAATTATTCTCCTATTTGTGATTGATTGATTTGAAGCCAACTGAACAACTAGAAAGGAAAAGGATATGGTGGTCGTTCAGTTAGCTATAAGGGGAACTTAATCATGCACTAGTGCATATATATGGACAAAACAAATCTATATACAAAAGAATACAGACTGCTTGACCTGTTCTAAATTAAGATTTCCTTTTACTGGCATTTGAGGAAACTTCTTTAGGTTCTTCTCAGATAACATTGCTTTCATTTCATTTGCAAAATTCAATAAAACATCTTCTTTATAGATTTCACAAAAACTATCACGAATTGCATCTGCCATTATTTTATTTTCTGGGACTGTGCAACCAAAGCTGTCATGTATCATACTAAAGTTATCAACTCCTGCTTCTTTAGCTTTAACAACTGCTAACTGTAAAACACTAGCATCAAGTGAATGTATAAAATTAGGACAAACTGATTGTGCAGTTTTTCTTTTATCAATTATATTTGTTTGTGATGCTATAGATAACTTAACAATGCTATCTCCCATTTTAGTTTTAACTCTTTTACTTTCAGTTTTGTAACACATCATTTGAACTGGAAAGTTAAGTTTAGGTGTTGTCCAACATACTGGTAGATTTTCTGATGCTACTAGTCTTGCTATAGATTTTAAGAAATCCATAATGTCTCTAGCTTTAACAACTACATCATTAATACTGTCCCATACTATTGGTGTTAGATAAGCAGTAGCTTTAAATAGGTCTTCTCCAAACTTATGTTTAGTTCCTCTTTCAGCTAATTCTTTAGTTACATGGTCTTCTAAGTATTGTCTGCATGAATACCTTGTTAATGAATAAGGTAAACACATAACAGGCTTCTTACAGATTTTTCTATTTATTCCATAGTCCAACCATAACTTAGCTATATCATCTGTTTTAGCTTTTAGTTTTTCAGTAACCTTTTCTGCAACTAAATTATAAACATCTGCAGGTTTATTACTTGGTACTAAATTAGTAGCTAATCCACCTACTTCATCTCTCATCATTGCTGAATAATGTTGTAAGCCAGAATTACTACAGTCTGCTTGTATTGGTAGCGTTGTTATAAAACTATCACTAAATTCGCTATCACTATACGCTTTCATTTCATAACAAAATGCTAAGAAACAAAAAGGTTTATCTGCATCACACCACCATGTGTATTCTAATGGAGACTTGGCACATTCGATAATTCTTTCCATATTATCTTTAATCCATTTAATTCTTACTGGAAGTTCTTCTTTATCTACTTCTCCAAATAGACCTGCACCTGCTATTGCTAGTACATCAAAATTATCTCCTATTCTTTTTCCAAATTTAAAAGTTAATAAGGCTCTAGAATAATCTGCTGACTGTGGAGATAACATTGCAGGTTTCGGATATATCCTCGACCTGAAGTCTAATTGGTAAGGATAAAAGAAACCACCTTTGTCTAAAAGCATTTCAGCTTCTTCTATAATCTGACTTACTTGTATGAACTTAGAGTTTTGTTTTGCTCTACCCTCATAGACTTTAGATGCTTCTCTTTTCCATTTAATTAAACTTTCCTTATTTGTAGATATATCTACAGGCTTTATAGGAAGTTCTATTGTTTGTGGATTTATTGGTAATTTGCCTAGAGGAAAGTCATTTTCCATACATTTCTTAATAACCTCAAATATAGGTTTATTAATTACCCATTCTGTATGTTGCATAATATTGACTGATTTATAGACATCAGGCATTTGTTTGGCATGATTTTTCAGTTCTTCTAGGTATCTTCTGTTTGACGCTTTTACTAAATTAAAGTGCATTATTTCTTCTCCTTGTTAATTGATTGAATGATTTCTTTAGTATCGTTTTTGTAGTTATGCTTCCTGCCATAATATCCTCCTACAAAAGGATTTTCCCAATCTCTAGGTGGCATTAACATTGGTAGGTATTTAGGATAAAGAGCTTCATTCTTAATATTAAAGTTCTTAATTTCCTCAATGACATGTGGTGTAGCTTCTACATAACAAACAGTTTTAGTCTTACTAGACTTTCTATTCTGATGTTTAACTAGATTTAATCTCTCACAATAAGAGACTATTTTTACACCAAGATGTAATTGGCTTTCTTTACTCCAATCATCAAACTGTAATTTGTGCTTGTTCATACAGTAAGTCCAAACCTTACGCTTGTAGAGGTATCTATTGGCGTTCTGAGGTATGTTTTTTCCTGTAAGTCTCTTTGCTACTTGATTGTATTTATCTTTTTCTTCATCTTTAAAGATGGTTATTTTAGCTTCAAGCATTAATGCAGTACCAATAACTATAGCTAATTTATTAAGTGTGGTTTCTGCTGAGATACCATCAATTACATTCTTCAATGCAATCAGGCTCACAGTATCCCATACATTAGGATTATTCTCTACGAACTCCTCGTTAATAAATGCTGACTTTGGTAAACACTGACAGAGTAGCTTTAATGCTGTTTGCCTATTCCCTGCTTCTCCTGAGGTCATTTTACAGACTTCATCATGGATTAGCTTGGATAGCTCAGTTATATACTTCTGCTGAAGTACAATGCCATATAGCGTAGTACTTTCTTGATTATCCTTTACTGCTTCTCTGATTAGCTTTTGGTATCTATTTATACCACCTCTAATCATAGCTTCTTCAAAAGCTATTTCTTCTTCAATCTTTTTTACATAGTCTTCGGTGTTCTCATTTCTAAATTTACCACCTACTCCTACTTTAATTAATTCCTCCAACTGTTGCTGAAGTAATGTCTTCTGTTCTGATGTACTCATACTGTTCTTATCCTATGGTTAAGTACATGCACTTGTGTTTTGTGTTGCACAACAAATTGCGTATTTTGATAGTTTTGTTGCATTTGTTGCAGAAACTATTCACTAGTGCATATAATGTTATATTTAAAAAAAGCTGTTGCTATTGAAGAAGAATATGCACTAATGAATGTATTGATGATTGGGGTATATATCCTAAGACTAACGCGTCTACCAATTCCGCCACTCGCCCACAAATTATGCAGTTTTATATATTATTGGTTTGATTTGTCCAATGCCAAAAACTACAAAAATATAGTTAAATTTTATAATTAGCTTGTATATTTTTATTTTTTACTTGGTTTTCTTATTCTGATTATTAATTTTACTAGATAAGATTATTTTTTTTGAATTAAATTTACTATTAGTAATGTTGCTCCTATGCCTAGCATATGCTTGTTTCTGAGCTTGTTTCATAGCTTTTTTAGATGACATAATTTTAATTAACTTTATTATAATATAAATTAAACAAAATTATACTTATTCTCAATATGGAAAATATTTCACTGTATGTTTGCGCCTACAATGTTGAAAAAACAATCGAAGAAGTAATTCTTGGTATATTAGATTTGCAACCAAAACCTGAGGAAATTATAGTAATTAATGATGGCTCAACAGATTCTACCTCAAAAATATTAAATAAATATAAAGATAATATTAAAATTTTTGATTTACCAAAAAATATGGGTATCGGCTATGGAAGAAATTTAGCTATTAAAGAATCAAAAAATAACTTAGTTGCTACAGTAGATTCTGATGTAGTGCCTGATAAAAGTTGGTTATTAAATATTTACAATTCTATGATCAATAATAAAAGTCATTTATGCGGAGGTCTATTATTAGAAAAATATATAAAATCTAATCGCTATAACTATTGGAGAGCAATTCATATAATGCATAGTTTTAAAGAAAAAAAAGTTTCCGATGTTAGATCTTTTATCACAGGTTCTAATATGCTTCTAAATAAAAGTGCTTGGATTAAAGTTGGAGGTTACGATGAACAATTTAGATCAAATGGTGAAGATGTACATTTTTGTATTAAATTAAGAAATGAAGGATTTAAAATCTCGTATGATAGTGATGCTTATTGTTATCATCTACAAAATGATAATCTTCAAAGTTTACTTAACCGATGCTGGAGATATTATATTAGTGGAACTGGATTGAAAAAACCTACATTCAAAAGAATGATACTTCGGTCAATCAAACATTCTAAATATTGTTTAATAAATTTTTCTAAAGATTTAATTAATTTAAGATTCTCAATTCTTGATATACATTTTAGAGTTTTGTTTAACTATATAAAAATGGAATATAAATCTTGTAAAAATAATGAAATAAAATTTTAATCTCTTAATTTATGAATACCAAATTTATTCAATTAAATAATAGTATTATAAACTGCAAGAAATGTAGACGATTAGTTAATTTTACAAAAAAAATAACGCAAAAAAAAAGAAAAAAAAATATTAATGATAAATATTGGGGAAAACCAGTTCCTGGTTTTGGAGATCTAAAAGCTAGGTTAATGATTATTGGTTTAGCTCCTGCTGCTCATGGAGGAACTAGAACTGGCAGAGCATTCACTGGGGATAAATCTGGTGATTTTTTATTTAAATGTTTACATTTAGCAAAAATTTCAAATCAACCTTTTTCTTATCATTTTAAAGATGGTTTGAAATTAAATTCTACGTATATAACAAATATTTTAAAATGTGTACCACCTGGTGATAAGCCTCAAATCAATGAATTAAATAATTGTTCTCATTATTTTGATAGCGAAATTTCTAATCTTAAAAATTTAAGAGTTATAGTAGCTTTAGGTAAAGTCGCTTTTGACAATTGTATCAAATTTTATAAGAAAAATTATATAATTAAAAAGAGATTAATATTCATACATGGTAAAAAGTACACTCTGCCTGATGGCAAAACTCTTATTGCTTGTTACCACCCCAGTCCAAGAAATGTAAATACAAAAACTGTTAATCTTAGAATGATGAAAGATTTATTTGTTAAAGCAAAAAAAATAATCTAAATTTTAATGCTATCACAAAAATATGGTTTAAATTCTTTGAATAAAACCTCAGGTATCTTAATTGGTTTACCTAAATTATTAATAAAAACTAGTTGAATTTCTGCATCAACTATTAAGTCTTCTTCTCTTGTAATAATTTGTTTCATAAAAAAAGAAGTTTTTGAAACAGATTTGATAAAAGATCTAATATTTAATTCTTCCTCAAGATATGATGGTTTTTTATAATCAATATTACAAGATTTAACTACTATATTTGCTTTAAAATTTTCTTTTATTTTTCTATTAGTCAAACCTAGGCTGGTTATAGCTTCTGTTCTTGCTCTCTCTAAAAAATTTAGATAGTTAGCATAATAAACAATCCCGCCAGAATCAGTATCCTCATAATAAACTTTAACCTTATGTGTAAAATTTTTATGCATTTAAATATAATATCAAAAAAAACAATTATTTAAAATCAAACTAAGATATAATTTAATTTATGAAAGTTTACATTATTTGGTTAATTGGAGTAATTACATGGAATTTTGGTGTTCCAACAGCATCACCAATTGAAGATGTTATAGTTGCAATACTTTTATCATTTTTAAGTATGAGTCTAAAAAAATATCTTAAGTTCTGATTATTTAGAGGAAAAATAAATATTTTGATAATAAGAAATAGCTTTTAGTTTTGAATTATCAGTATCAGTCATTATAGCTACACCATTTAATTCTTTTACGTCTAAATTATGTAATTTTTTAAAATGCTCTCTAACATTAGCTTTTACAGTAACCCACTCATTATTATTATTTTTTGTTGTTGAAAGAACATAATCAATAGATTTTTTTGTATAGGGACTTGGCCAGTTATCATTTATAGAATTATTACTTGAAAAGACGTAATTAATCGCTCTATTAGATAATGCAGTAGCTCCTGTTTTTTTTATTACAAAAACTCTTGCTGCGTAATCATGTCCTTTCTTGCTATTTTCAATAATTCCAGATAAATTTTTTTCAACTTTCCAAGTAATATTAATATATGGAGTTTTCAAAAGATTTATTTTTATTTCCTTTCCTAAACCTGAACCATTACCTTCAGCTTCAGCTCTAATATAAGGTCCGTTTTCATTTGATCCTAACTCCCAAGTTGTTTCTCCTTTTACTTTTTTAACTTTTAAATTTTTAAATTCTTCTTCAGTAAAATCAAAAACATTAATTGAATCTGCTGTGGATATTTGACAAAAGAATTGGGAAAAAATAAAAATAAGTAAAATTTTTTTAATCATAATCTTCATATAAACTATCTAAATTAATTATCAATTATTCATAAAAACATGATTTAGACAAATTTTAAACATTCTAAATTCACTATTATAAATTATATCTATTGAATGAAATCAATAACCGTATTTATACTTTTAATTTATTGGTCTATAATAATTTTTGGGCCAGTTCTAGCGAGAGAAAATAAGGTATTTAAAGAAGAATTAATCCAAATAACAAAGAATGAATCCTAATAAGTAGACCTTCCACCACTAATATCAAATACAGCACCTGTAGAAAATGAGTTCTCTTCTGATGATAACCAACAAACTAGAGATGTAAATTCTGTTATTTCTAGAAATCTTCCCCTGGGCACTTTTGAAAGCATTCTAGCAACATGTTCTTTGGACATCTGATTTAATATTCTTGTTTTAGCTCCAGCAGGCGTTACTGCATTAACTGCAATATTTTTATCAGCTAATTCTTTACCAAGTGATTTTGTGAGCCCAATAGCTCCTGCTTTTGCGGAACTATAAGCGCTTGCATTAGCATTACCATCTTTTCCTGCTACCGAAGCTACATTAACTATTCTACCATAATCATTTTTAATCATATTTGGCACTACACATTTGCATGTATTAAATGTACCCATTAAATTAACATCTACAATTTTATTCCATTCTTTGACATCGTACTCCCATAATGAACTAGTTGAACCTGTGATACCAGCATTATTAACCAATATATCAATATTAGAATTTTTTATTATTTCTTCTATAACTTCTTTAACTTGATCAAAATTTGTAACATCAACTAGATTGCTTGATAAATTAGAACTATTTAATTTCTTTGAAGCTTCTTGAAGTTCATTTTTGTCAATATCCCAAATAATAACTTTAGCACCTGAGCTTAAAAATCTTTTAGCTATATCAAAACCAAAGCCCTGAGCTCCTCCTGTAATTATTGCTGTTCTATTTTTTAAATCAAATTGATGCATGATATTATTTTTTCGCTAAAAGATAATAAGTCAAAGAAGAAATTAAAGCTCCTATTATCCACGAATAAGATTGTAAAAACATTAAATGAACATTCCATATTGTTGAAGCAGCAAATATAAATCCTATTAATAAAGAATATATAGCTTTAATATGCCAACCATAAGAATAATGATAAGCACTATTTTTTTCTAGTGAAAAAATATCTTTATTAATTAAATTGGTTTTTTTAATTAAATAATAATCAACAATCATAACACCAAATAAAGGGCCAAAAAATGAACTCGCTGTATCAACAAATGATAAAATTCCAATTTGGCTTAATAATGATAACCAAAAAATACCTATTAATGATCCTAATAAAATAATAATAAACCCAGAATTTTTTATATTCAATTTACTTGGAATAAAATTTAATAATGAATTTTGTGCAGGGACATAATTTGCTATTAAATTTGTTGAACCAGTTGCAAAAACAATAAAGAATAAAGCTACCACAGTTAATAATATATTATCAAATTTTCCAATAATATCTGTTGGATTGGTTAAAATTCTTTCCATATTGTTTAGATTTTTATTTAATATCACATCAGATCCAATAACTATAAAAACAGCTAAAACAGAAAATAAAATAAGATTTAATATCAAGCTGAGATTACCCTTCCTTAATTCTTTTTCGTTTTTTACATATCTTGAAAAATCTCCAAAACTTAAAATTATTATTGAGAAATATGAAAAAATTGTAGCTGCTACAGTTAGCAAGGGATTAATATTAGATATAATAAAAATATTTTTATAACTAAAAATATCTAAAAATGCTTTTGTAACATTGTCATAATCAAAAAGAATAATTACTACGAAAAAAAATATGATACCCAGGTAAACAATTGTTGCGGAAAAATTCATTAATAACTTATTAAATCTATGACCTCTACTAAATAAAAAGAATTGAAAAATTATAGTTAAAAAAAATGATACAACGTCAATAATATTTAAACCAAATAGAAATATTAAGAAAATATCTTGATCAAGAATTGTATTATCTATTGAATAAAATGATATTCTTATTAGATAACTAAAAGCTTTAGATAAAAAATATGTTTGAACTCCAAACATAAAAATTCCAACTAAACCTCTAATAAGAGAAAAATATTTTGCACCTTTAAAACCAAGTGAAGTTCTTAAAATAACCGGAAATGGAAATCCATACTTTTGAGAGGGATTACCTATTAAATTAACTAATAAGTAAACTAAAAATGAACCTAGTAAAGAACCTAAAAAAACAATCAAAAAATTCAACTCATATATTAGATAAAGCGAGGTTATAAGTGAAAAGGCGATTACACTTTGAATATTAATTCCCCAAAAACAAAAAAGATCTTTCCAATCCCAATTTTTATCTTTAGGATTTACTGAAACTATCTCCCAGTTTAATAATTTATTTTTACTTTTTTCTTTAATCACTGCTTTATATTAAACTAATAAATTCTACTGTCCATATAGATAGGCGGGTAACCATAAAGCTATTTTTGGAAAAGCAATAATCAAAATTAAACCAATAACTTGAATTACCATAAATTGCATCATTCCATAGTATATATCTTTAAGATCCCACTCAGGCACTACACCTTTTAAAAAATAAGCAGACAATGCTACCGGAGGTGATAGCCATGCAGTTTGGAGGTTAACAGCTACAAGTATTGCAAACCATGTAAGATTAAATCCTAAAGCCTCTACTAAAGGTAAAATGATTGGAACTATGATCATTACAATTGGCACCCATTCTAGGGGCCATCCCAATAAAAAAATCATAACCATTATCATAGCTAAAATTAAATATTTATTCATTTCAAGTCCTAATAAAAAATCTGTTAAAAGCATTGGTGTTCCAAGTCTTGAAAAAACAGAGCCAAAGAAATTTGATGCTGCAACTAAAACCATTATCAAAGCTGAGATTTCTAAAGTTTTAACTAAAGCGTCTTGAAGTTTTACTAAAGTTAATTTTCTATAACCTAAAGCCAAAAGCAAAGACCCCATTGCACCACAACCGGCAGCTTCTGTTGGTGTTGCAAAACCAAACAAAATACTACCTAGGGCAGCAAAAACTAATAAAGCCGGGGGTACCAGCCCTATAAAAAACTCTATCCAAACTGCTTTCATACTAGTGGCTCTTAACTCTGGAGGCAATATTGGCCCTAAACTTGGATCCATCCAACAACGAATAGTTACATATCCTGCATAAAGTGTAGCTAATAATATTCCAGGAATTATCGCTGCAGCAAATAAATCTGTCACAGGAATTTCCATTATAGGACCCATTACAACAAGCATAATACTTGGTGGAATTAAAATACCTAAAGTTCCCCCTGCAGTAATAGTTCCAGCAGCTAACCTAACATTATAACCTGACTTATTCATAGATTTTGCAGCCATAATTCCCAATATAGTTACTGAAGCTCCGACAATACCTGTTGCTGCAGCAAAAACTACTGACACAAACAGAACCGCATAATAAAGTGATCCTCTTACTTTAGCTAACATCAATTGAAAAGCTGAAAATAGTCTTTCCATTAGGCCTGCTTGTTCCATCATTATCCCCATAAAAACAAAGAGGGGAACTGCTGCAAGTGTCTGTTCTGTCATTACCATTGAAAACTGTAAGGTCATTAAATAAAAAACCAAGTGACCAAAACCCAAGTAACCAAAAACAAAACCTAAAAAAATTAAAGTAAATGATATTGGAAAACCTACAAATATAGAAAATAGCATTACACCAATTAATACAAAACCTAATATTGCTGGATCTATAAATTCTGCAATCATTTATCTTCCTGACCCGGCCACTTGCCTCTTGTTGCTGCCCAGTAACTTTTTAAAAGTTCAGATACTCCTTGAATAATTAAAAAAACAATTCCAATTAATAAACATGTTTTAATTGGCCACATATAAGGCATCCAAGTTGTATCCATACCTCTTTCGCTTCTCATGATTGATTCTTGAACGAATCCAATTGTCATATACAAAAAAACAGTTAGACCTGGAAAATAAAATAAAAGATATAACCAAAAATCAATTAAACCTTGGGTTTTAGTTTTAAAATTTCTATATAAAAAATCTGCTCTTATATGTACTCCTTTTGATAAAGCATAACCGGCCCCAAGCATAAATAGAGCTCCATATAAAAATCGGCTCATATCATATGCCCATATAGTTGGAGCTAAAAATAACTTTCTTGCAAAAACTTCATAAACCATACCTAAAATTAAAGGTACCGTTATCCAGCAAACAACATTACCAACCCATTTACTAAATAAGTCAATTTTAACAATAGTAGATGCCATCCATTTTGGCATGTCTTTTGGCATTTGCTCTGAACCTCCTCGCCTTTCGGCAATCATTTCATCAGAAATATCTAACTTTGTAGGTTCATTTGCCATAAAAATTCTCTTAAAAAAAAACTAAAGCGATCTTTTTAGACCGCTTTAGTTATAATCCTTTTATATCTTAATACTACTTTAATGTTGCTGCGTGAGCCATTCCTAGCTGCGCATTAGACATTTGTGCACCTGACCAGAAAGGAACCGCTGTATCAGCAAATTTTTTCTGAGAATCCCACACTTTTTTAAAGAATGCATTTTTCTCTGCATTTTTATTTAATGTAGCATTAGCTGCTGCCATGTACTCAACAAAATAGTCTTTAGGCGTATCATGAAGTTGTACACCATGTTTTGTTGTTAGTTCATGTAACGCTTCACCATTAACAAGAATTCTTCTTGCTAAAGATTTCATTAATGAAGCATCAGCTGCAACTTTGATTGAGTTTTTCTCATGATCTGAAAATTTCTCATAAGTCGTTCCAGTGATATAAAAATCAGCATTAACAACTACTTGGTGTAAACCTTGTAGATAATAATGTTTAAGAACTTTTTGGAAACCAAATACCATATCTGGCTTTGGACAACACCACTCAGCAGCATCAATTGTTCCTGCTTCAAGAGCTGGAAGAATGTCTCCACCTCCCATAGCTACAGATGCAATACCAATATCTTTGTAAGTTTGTCCTGGTATTCCTGGAGGAGTTCTAAATTTTAATTTTCTGAAATCGTCCATGTTTTTAATTGGCTTCGGAAACCATCCTAAAGCTTCAGGTCCAACAGGTTGAAGCATAAAACCTTTGATGTTTCTGTTCATTTCTTTCCAAAGTTGATCATATAGTTGCTCACCACCACCTGATAAAAACCATGATAAGAAAGCAATATTATCTATACCTACACCTGCTCCTGCTACTGGAGAACCAAATAGCATTGCAGCTGGGTGTTCGCCTGACCAATAGTGTGTCCAAGCAAAACCACAATCTATTAAACCTTTATCAACTGCATCAAGAGTTTCTTTAACTCCAACCACTGATCCTGCTGGTAAGATTTCAAACTTTAGTGAACCTTGCGTAAGTTTAGTAACTGTATCAGTAAAGTCTTTAAGCATAACAACTTCGTCGCCTTTTGCATTTAAGACAGTCTGACATTTAAGTGTTTTTGCATTAGCATTAGAAACAAATCCAATTGCTAAAGTTATTGCAAATAACACTGAAATGATTTTTTTCATATGTATTCCCTCTCTTTAAGTTTTTTTATAAAAAAGGAAGTCTTTCAAAATAAAAAAATTAAAACAAGTGCTAATATGGCAAATTTTCTTCAAAAAACATTGGTAAAACTGGAATTTTTGATTTTAAACATTATAAAGCACTAATTAGATGAATAATTTTGATTTTATTATAATTGGAGCTGGCTCAGCAGGGTGCGTATTGGCTAATAGATTATCAAAAAATCCAAAAAATAAAGTCCTTCTAATTGAGGCGGGTGGAACAGATTCTTATCCGTGGATTCATATTCCAGTGGGTTATTACAAAACAATGCACAACCCAAAAACAGATTGGTGCTATAGTACAGAACCTGATAAAACTATGGAGAATAGATCTATACCCTATCCTAGAGGAAAAACTCTTGGTGGTAGTTCTTCTATAAATGGTCTTCTTTATATTAGAGGTCAAGAGCAAGATTATGATATTTGGAGACAGCTTGGTAACAAAGGGTGGAGTTGGAAAGATGTTCTTCCTTATTTTTTAAAATCAGAAAATCAAGAAAGAGGAGATGATAAATTTCACGGTACTGGTGGACCTCTATCTGTATCTGATCAAAGAATAAAACTTCCAATACTTGATACTTTCATGAATGCTGCAGAAGAAGTTGGAATTCCAAAAGTAAATGATTTTAATAGAGGAGATAATTTTGGTTGTGGATATTTTCAAGTTACTGAAAAAAACGGTTTACGTTGTAGTGCTGCAGTTGGGTATTTAAATCCAATTAAAAATAGAAAAAACCTAAAAATTGAAACGAAATGTCATGTTGAAAAAATTAATTTTGATAAGAAAAAAGCAATAAGTATTTCATATTGGAAAAATAATAATTCTTTTACTGCTGGTGCCAATAGAGAAATAATTTTAAGTGCAGGATCAATTGGTTCTCCGCAAATTTTACAAACATCTGGAATTGGAGATGCTAATAAATTATCACAACTTGATATAGATATAATAAAAAATTCTTTAGGTGTTGGCAAAAATTTACAAGATCATTTAATGTTTAGACCTGTTTATAAAGTTAAAAATATTCCAACTTTAAATAAAAAAATTAATAGTATTATTGGCAAATTAATGATTGGCATGGAATATGTTTTTTTTAGAAGAGGACCAATGACTATGGGAGCTAGTCAACTATGTGGTTTTGCAAAAAGTGATAGTTCTAGAACTACTCCAAATCTTCAATTTCATGTTCAGCCAATAAGTACAGACAAATTAGGAGGATCTAATTTACACGATTTTGCAGCCTTTACTCCTACTGTTGCAAATATAAGACCAACGAGCAAAGGTGAAATAAATATAGTTAGTAAAGACAGTAGAGAAAATCCTAAAATAAAGATGAATTATTTATCAAGCAGTGAGGACAGAAAGGTAGCTGCCGCAGGTCTAAAACTAATAAGAAAAATTGTTTTAGAAAGTAATGAATTTAAAAAATATGAACCTGAAGAATTTAGACCTGGAATTGAGATACAGGATGACGAGGCATTAGTAAAAGCTGGCAGCAATTATGCTCAAACAATTTTTCACCCTGTTGGAACTTGTAAAATGGGAAATGATGAAAGTGCTGTTGTATCGGAAGAGTTGAAAGTTCATGGAATTGAAAATTTAAGAGTAATAGATGCTTCTATTATGCCTAATATCACTTCAGGAAATACAAACGCACCAACAATTATGATTGCTGAAAAAGGTGCAGATATGATATTGAATAATTAATAATGTCAGAACAGGTAATAATATTTTCGCAAATTGTTTTTATAGATTTAGTTTTAGCTGGTGACAATGCAATAATTATTGGAATGGTTGCTTCAAAATTTCCAGCAGATCAAAGAAAAAAAGTAATTTTTTGGGGAATAGGTGGTGCGATAATCTTAAGAATTATTTTAACATTACTAACAGCATATTTGCTTCAGATCACTGGCTTAAGATTAATTGGTGGATTATTGTTACTTTATATAGTTTACAAACTATATGTAGATGTAATTAAAGAATCATCTAAAGAAGAAAATATTAATGTTGATAACTCAAGCCTTATTAGGGCTATATGGACTGTCTTACTTGCCGATTTTACAATGAGTTTAGATAATGTTTTGGGAGTGGCAGGTGCTGCGGGTGATCACTATTTTTTATTAATTTTTGGTCTAGTATTATCAATAATATTGATGGCAACAGCTGCTACATTAATATCAAAATGGATAAAAAAATACAGATGGATAGCATGGTTGGGTTTAATTGCTATACTAGTAGTTGCTATTGAATTAATTTATACTGATCTTAAAACTTTAATATAAATGTATTTAAAAAGATATAATTTAAAAAATAAAACAGCTGTAGTTTCTGGTGCTGGAAAAGGTTTAGGTAGAGCCTGCGCGATTGCTTTAGCTGAAGCTGGTGCCAATTTAATAATTATAAGTAGAACTAAGAAAGATTTAGACGAAGTTTCTAAAATAATAAGAAAATATAAAACCAAATGTAAATCTTATATTTGTGATATTACAAATTATAATCAAATAAAATCTATAATAAACAATCAACCTAAAATTGATATTTTAGTTAACAACGCTGGAAATAATATTCCAGAACATTTTACAAAAGTTAAAACTAAAAATATGGAATATTTGGTAAAGATTAATACAATAGCTTCTTTTAATCTTGCACAATTATGCACTCTTAAAATGATAAAGGCAAAAAATAGAAAAAAAATTGGTGGAGCTATAGTAAATATGTCTTCACAAATGGGACATGTAGGAGGTCCAATCAGAAGTGTGTACAATATGAATAAATGGGGATTAGAAGGTTTAACTAAAGGTATGGCTATTGATTTAGCTAAATATAATATTAGAGTAAACACTGTTTGCCCTACTTTTGTTGTTACTCCAATGACAAAAAAATTTTTAAAAAATAAAAAATTTAAAAAAGAAACTCTTGGCAATATTCCTCTTGGAAGATTTGCAGAAATGTCAGAAATTGCTTCTTCAGTAGTTTTTCTTGCTTCTGAGGCTGCATCGATGATTACAGGAACTTCTTTGTTAGTTGATGGTGGATGGACTGCAAAATAATATATAGATTATTACTAATAATCATTTTTACAACAACTCAATTAAATGCAGTTGAATTTAAAGGTAAATTCATACAAGGTCATTATATTATTGGTATAACCGATCCTACGTCAGAAATAATTATTGATAAAAAAAAAGTTAAAGTTTCAGACGATGGTTATTTTGTTTTTGGAATTGATCGAGATAGAAAATTTGATTTAACAGTTACTCAAATTAAAAATGGAAATAAAAAAAAATTTATTAAAAAGGTATTAAAAAGAAAATACAATATTCAAAGAATTGATGGTTTAGAAGAAAGTAAAGTAACACCACCAGAATCGGTTTATAAGAGAATTAAAGAAGAAAATAATAGAATTGGTGAAGCAAGAGCAATTAACTCTGATTTACCTTTTTTTAAAAAAAAATTTATTATACCTGTTAAAGGCATAATTAGTGGAGTTTATGGAAGTCAAAGAATTTTAAATGGTAAACCTAAATGGCCTCATTACGGAATAGACATTGCTGCTAAAAAAGGAACTAAAATAAAATCATCTGCAACTGGAATTGTAACTATGGCTGAACCTGATTTATATTACACAGGCGGAACTATTATTATGGATCATGGACATGGAATCTCAACTATTTATTCTCATCTTGCTAAGCTAAATGTTAAAGTTGGAGATAAGGTATTACAAGGTGATATTATCGGCACAGTAGGTTCAACAGGAAGATCTACTGGTCCTCATCTAGATTTTAGAGTTAATTGGTTTCAAACTAGACTTGATCCAATGTCGGTATTAAAATAAAAATACATGAAAAGCCTCATTGAAAAAACTTCAGATAAACTTGTAAATGCCTTTCTTAAAGATAAAATTATTTCTCCCATTCCATTACAATTTACAAAAAAATTAAAAAATGCACAAAAATTAAGAAAGCTATGTGAAAGCAAAATTAAGGAGCCGGTAATAGGTTTTAAGGCTGCAGGAACTGGAATACCTTTAATAAAAAAATTTAATGAAAAAGAACCTTTTTATGCATCTGTTTATGAAAGAAATTTTTTAAGAAGTGGAAAAAAAGTTAAAATTAATAAATCAACTTTAGGAATTGAACTTGAAGTTTGCTATTTAATTAAAAAATCCTTCTTTGCTACAAAAGTTAAAATAACAAAAAAAAATTACCTAAGATTTATATCACATACTGCACCCTGTATTGAAATTGTCGGTTATAGACAAAGAAAAAAAGGAATTACTTCTTTTGGTGATTTATGTAGTGATTTCGGCGCAAATGTAAAATTTTTAATTGGGAAAAAAAAAAAATATAGAAAAATAAAGATAGGTAATTTAAAAACAAAAATTGCAAATAAAAGAATTAATCAAAGTGTAAACGGAAATACAAACACTGTTTATATAAATCCTCTAAACTCATTAAGGTTTGTTTTAAAAAAGCTAAAAGAAGACAAAATAAACTTAAATAAAGATTTCTATGTATTTACTGGTTCTACTGTAGGTGTTGTTCCAATTAAAAGTAAGGGATCCTATATAGGAAAAATTGATAAATTAGGATCTGTAACGGCAATAATTTACTAATGGCACTTCATTTTAGTAAACAGGAATTTTCCAATAGAAAAAAAAATATTATTAAATCTATGAAAGAGGAAAACTTAGATGCTCTTCTTATTTTTAGACAAGAATCTATGTATTGGCTTACTGGTTATGATACTTTTGGTTATGTTTTTTTTCAAACTTTAATATTAGATCAAAAAGGAAGAATGATTCTTTTAACTAGAGCACCAGATTTAAGACAAGCTCAAAACACTTCTAATATAAAAGATATTCGAATTTGGGTAGATAAGGATAACTCAAATCCTACAGAAGATCTTAAATTAATTTTGATTGAATTAAATTTAAAAGACAAAAAAATTGGTATTGAATATGAAGCATATGGTATGACAGGACGAAATGCCTTAAGAATAAATAATTCCCTAAAAAACTACTGTAGTATTGAAGATTATTCTGAATTAATTACAAAACACAGAGTTATTAAATCTCAAGAAGAAATTGTTTATGTTCAAAAAGCTGCCCAGTTGGCAGATGAAGCTCTTGATGAAGCATGGAAATATACGAAAGCTGGCGCCAGTGAAGCTAAAATTTTAGCAGAAATGCAAAAGGTAATACTCGAAGGTGGTGGTGACTATCCTGCTAATGAGTTTATAATTGGATCAGGTCAAAATGCTTTGCTATGCCGATATCAAGCAGAAAAAAGAAATTTATCCAATAACGATCAATTAAGCATTGAATGGGCGGGAGTATTTAAACATTATCATTCAGCAATGTTTAGAACTATACTAACTGGGAAAGCAAATCCTAAACATATAAAAATGCATCAAGCTTGTATAGATGCTCTAAGTAACTGTGAAAAAAATTTAGTTCCTGGCAAAACAGCTGGAGCTGTTTTTGATATCCATGCCAAAACATTTGATAATCTAGGTTATAATAAAGCTAGAATGAATGCCTGCGGATATTCATTAGGCTCAACATTTTCACCAAACTGGATGGACTGGCCAATGCTTTACACTGGTAACCCATATATCATTCAACCAGGTAATGTCTTCTTCATGCATATGATATTAATGGACTCAAATAATGAATTGGCAATGAATTTAGGTGAAACATATCTTGTGACTGAAAACGGAAACAAAAGATTAGGTAAACAAAAACTGGATTTAATAATAATTTAGATCTGATAGTAATATAAAATTAAACAAATACCAGTAATTAGAGAGAAAAACTTGGACCTGAAAAATATCATTTTAAATAGTTTTTTATATGTCCCAATGCCAATTATATGGTTATTTATGATATATTTTTTTATTAAATCTAAACTTTTAAAAAAAATTATTATTTTGTTTAGTTTTACATTTTTATTAATCACATCTTTACCTATCTTGTCATCTAATCTTAATAAATTTTTTTATAGTGACAGCTACAAAATCTCAAATAATAAAAAAAAAATTTCTTACGTATTAATTCCAACTTCAGGAATTTATCATGATAGACACAAAAATTGGCATCCAACAGAAGAAAGTATAAGCCGAACACAGTATGGAAAAAAATTAGCAGATGAGTTTAATATTCCTATGATTATATCTGGTGGAGAAAGTGGAAATACATCTTTTTTATCAGATAAAAATATAAGAAGAAGTAAAGCAGCTAATTTAATTTCAGAATATTTTTCTTATGATTTTTACCATATAGATTCTGAAAGTATGAATACCTTTGAAATGGCAAAAAATTTAAAAAAATCTAATATAAATTTTGATGGTCCAATATTATTAGCAACAAATCCCCTTCATCATAAAAGAACAATTTTGGCTTTAAAGAAACAAAACTTAGATGTAGTAATTCCTGATGATTATATTAAAAATACCAGGAATAGTTATTCAATAATACCATCTATTAATGGTTTCAATAGTTTTAATAAAATTATTTATGAATTCTTAGGCTTAGGTTGGTATTATTTATCGGGAAAAATTTAATTTTCTAAAAATATTTTTTAATTTTTTCTAAATAAAATTGCCAAAGCTCCATTTGGATGTTCTGTTTTTATGATTGATGATTTTTCTGTATTATCAAAAATAAAATCTAGATCATTTGAAGTAAGAATAGAATGGTTAAACTTTTCTTTTTTTAAAATATAATCAAATATTTGTTCAATAGTATATTTGTCTCTTTGTAAAAAAATTCCACTATTTTCTTTATTAAATTTTTGAGATAAATTTCTTTCCCTATCAGCGCCTCTAAAATCTTCTAAAATATAGATCCCACCATCATTTAAATGTTTGTAAAAATTTTTTATATTAAAAAAAAAAGCATCATATGTGTGGCTACTATCGTCAATTATAACATCAAACTTTTTATTTTTTTTAAGAAAATTATTTACTTGTTTTTGATTTAAGCAATCAACACTTGAATAATTTAATCTATTACCCTTATAAAACAATTTATCTTTTTTTTTTATATCCATGCCATTTATTGATGCATTAGAAAAATATTTATACCAACTAGCTATTGAATGCCCATTTGCAACACCTATCTCTAAAAAATTTATATCTTTGTCTTTTAAATTTTCAAAAATTTTCTCATATATACTGGTAAAATCATGTCCAAGTTGGTGTTCAAAATTATATGCATTTTCTCTTTTAATCCATTCTTCGTAGTTTTTAAATTTAACCTCTCTATCTAAAATCAAATGATCATAAGTTTTTTTACCATCAAATTTTCCTTTATCTGAACCAAATCTTAAAAAAAGTTCATCTAAATTAAGATTATTGTGAAAAGTCAATTTATCTAAATCAATTTTATTATTTCCAAATAATGTAAAAAATGATTTGTAAAAAATAGACTTAAAATCACCTCTACTTAAATAAAGAAAAAATCTTTTATAAAAATATTTTATTTTAGACATCATATTTTTCAATGATTAGTACGTTTGTGATAAAATTCATAGTTAAAAATTCCTTCTGGACAATTAGACTAGATATTATAAAAACAATTGCAAATGATAAAAACCTTTAAAACTGGTAAATGGACATTTGGAAAAAATGTTTATAAAGAATTTAACTCACACATCGAAAAAAGTATACCGAGCTATTTAAAAACTCAAAAATTAATTTCTGAATTATCAACTTACTTCTTAAGGGAAGACTCTATTTGTTATGATATTGGTTTTTCTACAGGAACACTTTTAGTTAAGATCAATAATTTAAACCTTGAAAAAAAAATAAATTTCATTGGTATAGAACCTGAGTTAAATATGCTCAAGAGTTTTAAACGTTCAAAAGAATTTAAAAAAATTACATTAATTAATAAAGTAGTTGAAAATATCAAAATGAAAAAAAGTGATTATATTATTTCTCATTATACATTACAATTTATAAGACAAAATCTTAGATTAAAAATTTTAAAAAAAATTTACAATTCATTGAATCCAGGTGGAGGATTTGTATTATTTGAAAAAGTTTATGCAAATAATTCAAGATTTGAAAAAATTTTTTCAGACATGCTAGTTGACTTTAAATCGAAAAATAATTTCTCTGAAAAAGAAATTATTAATAAAAATAAAGCTATACGCGGAATTCTTGAACCCTTAACTACAAGACAAAATATTATAAATTTAAAAAAAGCGGGTTTTAAAAATAATCAGATAATTCATCAAGATATTAATTTTATAGGGATACTATCAATTAAATGATTAAAATTAAGTTACCAAAAAAAATCAAAAATTTAATTAATGCTAAAAATAACGATGATGTTATTAGAAATAATCTAATTATAAGTAAAAAGTTTCCAAAAATCATTCTTGATAACGATATAAAAAAAAGAATTTTCTCTAAAATAAAAAAAAAAGATATTAGAGTTTCTAAGGTTCCACACACACCTGATTTAGCAGATTTATATGTCCTTTATAATTTGATCTATTTAAATAACAGAATTAATATTTTAGAATATGGTTGTGGATCTTCATCAATAGCTATTTTAAAAGCCTTAAATGATATCAAGAGAAAAAAAAATTCTAAGCATTTTACAAGAATTAAAAACCCTTACAGTTTAACTATTATGGATGATAATAAGTTTTTTTTAAACATAGCAAAAAAAAAAATTATAAATTCAAAATATTATAATAAGAATGTAAATTTTCATTACTCTAAATGTGTTATGACAAAATATAACAATAGATATGCCACTGAGTATTCATCACACGCATTAGTAAATCCAGATTTTATTTATTTAGATGGGCCAAGTCATGTTAATATTAAAGGAAAAATTAACAATTTTACTGTTAATGATTTTGAAATGATGCCTATGGTATCAGATATATTAAAGTATGAAAATTTTTTAACTCCAGGAACAATTATATTAACTGATGGCAGAACCAACAATGTGAGATTCTTATTAAATAATTTTCAAAGAAAATGGAAACATTTAGAACTGGAATGGAATGATAATCACATACTTTACTTAGATGAAAAGCCACTTGGAAATTGGAATAAAGAACAAATTAAGTTTTATAATTCAAATTAAGTTGTGAAAAAATTTAAATAAATTTATGTGTGGTTATATATGCTTTGTTAATGAAAATAATCTTGCTAATAAATATTTAAATTATACTTATAAAAATGAATTATCAAACCACAGGGGACCAAATAGTCAAAAATTTTATAAAGAAAATAATTTTCTTGCATATTTTAGACGATTATCAATTATAGATGTTACTCATAAATCAGATCAACCAATTATATCTCAAGATAAAAGATACATTTTAGTATTTAATGGTGAAATATATAATTTTATAGAATTAAGAAATCGTTTAAAAAAAAAAAATATTAAATTTAAATCAAATGGTGATGCAGAAGTTATTTTAAAAAGTTTTATTTACTATGGTGAAAATTTTGTAGATGAATTAAGAGGTATGTTTAGCTTTTGTATTTGGGATAAACATCGACAGAAACTCATTGCTTACAGAGACCGATTTGGGCAGAAACCTTTATATTATTTTAAAACAAATCGAGGTTTAATAATTTCTTCTGAAATAAAAGATATAAATAAAATTGCTAACTTAAGTAAAAATTCTTTAACTATAAATAAATATTTATTTAGAAATATCCTTGATAATAATGATGAAACTTTTTATGATAATTTAAAAAGACTTGAACCTTCTAGAAGATTAATATTCGAAAAAAATACTATTAAAATATCTAAATATTATGATTTAAAATTTTCTGAAAAAAAAAATTTTATTCTGGAAGAATTTTTAGATATTTATAACGAATGTTTAAAATTACATTTACAATCGGACGTTAAAATAGCTTTTTTATTAAGTGGTGGAATTGACTCATCATCTGTAGTTGCTAGTTCTTTAAATTTTAAAAAAAATATTAAAGCTTTTACAGTGATACCAAAATATACATACAACGAAAAACCATATATCAATCATTTTATAAAGCAAAAAAAAATTTCTCATGAATACATAAATCTGGATGACAAAATAAATGTTGATAACTTTAAAAAAGCGTTATCTTTTCAAGATGAACCATTTCATGGAACAAACAGTTTATATCAGTTTTTATTAAATCAAGAAATCATAAAAAGAAAATATAAAGTTGTTATTACTGGCGAGGGCGCTGATGAAGTTTTGGGTGGTTACGATAGAATGTTTCTATATTATATGTGGCAACTTCTAAATGATAATAAAATTAAAAAATTTGATAAAATAGTTTTTGAAAGAAATTTAAATAAAGATTTATTAAAAAAAAATATTTTAAATTTAAAAAAAAACATAAATAAAAATATTACTGATTTTGAAAATAATAAAGCTTTTGAATATTTAAATTCAAATACTAATAAGAATAAATATTATAATTTAAGATGGAATGATCTTAGAGCCTCTAATAAAAATGTTTTTAAAAAATCACTTAAAAACTCTATTTTTACAAATGATTTACAAATTGCTTTGAGGATGTCAGATAGAAATTCTATGTCATCAAGTATAGAAAACAGAGCTCCTTACTTAGATCATAAATTTGTTGATTATATTTTTTCTATAAAATCAGAAGACTTTTATTATAACAATATGTCTAAGGGCATGTTAAGATTTGCAATGAGAGAAACCTGTCCAAAAAAAATTCTTAATAGAAAAAACAAAACTGGTAGACCAGGAAGCGATATGTATTTTATTTTTAAAAAGGTTTTTGATGATTATATTGATTTATTAGAAACATCTGATCTTACCAACTATGGCTTTAGTATTGAAAAAATTAAAAAAACACTATTTAAATTCAAAAAAAACCTTAATTATTCTTCAAGCTTAAATAAAGATTTTAGAAATGATATGAACTTTTTTTTTAGAATATACTCTTATTTAGTTTGGTCAAAATTAAATTAATATTATTGATATTTTCTACTATTATAAAAATGATTAAATAAAATGAATAAAATACTCAAATATATATCTATATACTTATTCTTTTTTATTGTTGGAGACATTCTATTTAGTAACTTTATTTATAAAAAGAAGGTTCAAAATAATTGTTATAAATATACTGAGTATTTTCATCACCTTAAAAAGAATTGTCATGCTAAAGAAAAATGGCTTAAAAATGCTTTAAGTTACGATGTTTATACTGATAATAATGGATATAGATATAGTGGTAAAAAGAAACATGCCAATTCCAAAAAAGTTGCTACTTTTTCTGGAGGATCTTTTGCTTATGGTATGGGATTAGACTATAAAAAAATTTTTACTGGATTAATAGAAGACAAAAATAAAGAATACAAAATTATAAATTTAGGTGTACCAGGATATAGTACTTCAGTATTTAATTATCAATTAAAAAAACTAATCAATAATGGAATTATACCAAAAAAAATTTTCGTTGTACTTGATGTCCTTGATGTCTCAAATGAAGCATCACTTTGGGGTAAAAAAAATGAATATGACCATCCAGTTAAATTAAAAAAAAATATTATTGATGTAGAAGATAACAATAGTCTAAAAAATATTAAAAGAAATAATTTTAAGGTATCAAGATTAATAGCTAGAAGCGTAAATAATTTTTTTAGATCTATAAGGTTATATTTTAAAACCTTAGGAAAAGAACCTGAGGAGTCAATTAAAACACCTTGGGGTAGTTTTTTATATACCAAGATAGAAGAAACAGAACAGTGGTTATGGGAACCTTTCGGTTTTAATCAAGGTATTTTTAAAGTAACAGAAAATATGAAAGAAATTTCAAAAATGGCTCAATCGATTAATGCAGATTTTTATATAATAATTTACCCTTGGCCAGATGCGTTAGAATATGGTCAAAATAATTTTAATTGGGAAAAGTTTGCTAATAATTTATGTAAAGAAGTTTCTTGTACTGAATTGATAAATTTATTTCCAGATTTCAAAATTATTAAGGAAAATTCTAGTAATTGGATTAGTAAAATATATATTAAAGATGATATGCATTTAAATGAATTTGGCCACAAGGTCATTGCTGATAAGATATTAAAAGTTGGATTTAATTAAGTTTCTTTTTTAGCTTCAGTTTTAAATTTATCAATCAAATAACTTGTATTTTTAAAACAAAAAACAATGATTAAAGCAATAAAAAGTATTATTAATATATTTGTTTTATCTTGAAAATAACTTGGTAATTCAAAACCATTTAATCCTAACATACCTTTAATTATACTAAGTGAGCTATTTAGATTATCAGATCTAAAAAATACAAAAGTTAAATTGATGTAATTAAAAGTGAGAAAACAAGCAATATACTTATTTAATTTAAAATCAAATAGTTTTCTATACACATGGTTTGTTATTAATCCAAATCCATGTAATGCTCCAAAAATTACGAATAACCATGACGGTCCGTGCCAAATACCTGCAATAAGAAATACAAAAAAAATTATAATCATTATCTTTAAAAAATTTACTTTTTTTAAAGATTTGACCCACGGAAAATAAATGTAATTTGTTAAAAAGTTTGCAAGTGTAATATGCCATTTTTGCCAAAAATTAATAATACTTGTAGCTTTATAAGGACTATCAAAATTAATTGGTAATCTAATATTAAACAATAAAGCAATACCTGTTGCCATATCTACGTACCCACTAAAATCAAAATAAATTTGAAAAGTAAAACTTAAAGAAGTTAACCAGCTAGCAAAAAATTCTAAATTTTGAGATCCCGAAAAACCATCTTCAACAAATATAGCTAAATTGTCTGCTAAGATTATTTTTTTAAATAGTCCAATTAAAATTATAACTAAGCCTAGATTTATATTTTGTCTGTTGATAAATCTATTATTTTGATCATCAAATTGAGACATCATATGATTATATTTAACAATTGGACCTGCAATTAATTGTGGAAAAAAAATTATAAATAAAGAATATTGAGTAAACCTTGTTCTTTTAATGTTGCCATCATAACAATCTACTAAGTAAGCTATTGTTTGAAATGTAAAAAAACTCATTGCCAATGGAAATGGTAAATTAAGTAAATCTATATTTGAATTAAATAAAAAATTAATATTTTCAATTATAAAATCTGCGTATTTAAAAATAGCTAAAAATAATATGTTAAAAAAGATTGCAAAAAAAAGAATTTTTTTTTTATAATTTTTATGAAGATCATTTTTAATTAAATTACCAAAATAAAAATTAAAAATTATTGAAATAATAATTATTGGAGACAGATAAATATTCCACCAAGCATAGAAAAAAAATCCTCCAATAATTAAGAGATATTCATGAGCAAATTTTGAAAATCTAGATAGATAGTAATATAAAAATAAAATTATTGGTAAAAACAAAAATAAAAATACGGGACTATGAAATAACACTTTATTATTTTAAATGATTTACTATTGATTTTATAGATGTTAATTCACCCATTTTATTGGCGCCAATTTCTTGATTAGTTTTTTTTTCTATCTCTAAAATTATATTTACTTGTGCAAGACTATCCCACTGATAGAAATCTTTTGATTTAGAATTTATATTAATATTTTTTGCTTCAACCTTAATATGTTTTGAAACTATTGAAATTATTTGTTCTAAATCAATTTTTGACATTATAAATAATTTTTTTCTTAATTTCCTGAATTACCTTGCTATTTAACATTGTAGATAAATCTCCATGTTTTTTTGAATAGGGATCTATCAAAATTGATCTTAATAGTCTACGTAAAATTTTTCCACTTCTTGTTTTAGGTAATTCATTTATATAATAAATTTCTTTCGGTAGTGCAAATGATCCAAAATTTGAAACTATTTTTTTTGATATTTCATTATTAAGTTTATTATTTTTAGATACTATAAACAAATAAATGACATGACCTTCTAAATCATTAAGTATTGATATTGCACAACATTCATAAATATCCTTAATTGCTAAAACAACAGACTCAATTTCTTCTGATCCAATTCTGTGTCCCCTAATATTTATTACATCATCAGTCCTGCCGTGTATAAAAATATTTTTGTTTTTAATTGTGGCCAAATCAAACATTCTAAAGTTATTAGATTTATCCCAATATTTTTTCCATTCCTTATTTCCATTTAAAATACTTTTCATGCACCCTGGCCATGGAGTCAATATTTTCATTTCAGTTTTCTTATCTTTATAAAGTTTATTTATCTTTAAATACTTACTTGCAAGCTCTCCAGCAGAGCCGTGTGGAACTTGAGAAGTTTTTTGTTTATAGGTAGGTGAAGCTATTATTGCTCCATTTTCTGTTTGATAATAAGCATTAACTATAGGTTTGTTTTTATTTGTAAAGTTTTTTGCAAACCATTCTGCTACTGATGGCGCTATGTGTTCTCCCATTGATCCTAGAGTTATAAGATACTTTGTTTGAAATTTTTTTTTTTTAAATATTATTTTCATTAATCGTATTAAAGTAACTGGCAAATATAAAATAGTAATCTTTAATTTTAATATTTTTTTTAAAAAAAAATCATCAATTAATAACATCGGTTTTTCAATTAAAACAGCAGTAGCACCGAACGACAAAGGACCAAATAATGCATAAGTATGACCATTTAACCATCCAGCATCTGATGCGGTTAATATAATTGAATTTCTATTCATTCCAAATTGATGCTTGCAAGTATATTTTGTATAAACTAAATATCCAGCAGAAGCATGAGTAATTCCTTTGGGCACACCAGTAGAACCTGAAGTAAAAAGTGTAAACATTTCTTTACTACCGTTAATTATTTTACTTTTTAAATTAATAATTTTTTTATTATTTGGGTGTTTTAATTCATTAAAAAATAAAAATTTAGGCCTTTTTTTAGTTTTTATTTTTTTAGAAATAGTTTTTTTAAATATTTTTTTATTAAAGGTTGAAAAAAAAATATCAGGTTTAAATATTGATATTCTTTTTGAAATTGCCTCTGGAGCCAAGTCTTCAAATATCACCGAAAAATGAATTCCAAGTTTAGTACAGCTTAACATTGAAATAGAAGACTCCAATGATGCAGAAGCATGAATCATTACCCTAGAAGAAGATATTTTTTTATTTCTAAGGTGCGAGGTTAATATAATTGAAAATGAATTCACTTTTTCATTTATTTGGTCATATGTATAACTTTTTACTTTTTTATTTTTATCTATACAATGAATAGCAACTTTTTTTCCAAGACCTATTTCTATATTTTTAGTAATACAATTATCAAAAATATTAGTTTTACCGTCAGGATACCAATCAACATAATTATTATTTTTTTTTTTATAAGCAAAAGAAGGTTTTTGCTTCCACCACATTAAATCTGATTGTTTCAACCAAAAATTTTCAATTTTCATATGATTAATAACAGTTTTATTATTTATTAGTTTATCTATAATAAATAATATACTTGAATTATTAAATAGTTATATATTATTAAGTATGGATTTATTCATTAAACTTTTGGAAATTTTGAGTGAAAAAAAAAAATATTGGTTATACCCAATAATTTTTTTCTTTATACTTTTTGCTATATTAACTTACTTCTTCCAAGGAGCTTCTGTACCACCTTGGATTTATTCAATTTTTTAAAATAACCTCTAAGATTTAGTTGTGTTATAAAGTTTATTATGAATAGTTTTTTACTTACAAAATTAAGAAAAATTTTTAAATCACTTGGAAAATATGAGTATAAGATTTTAGATAAAATTACTTTATCTGAAAATAAAAACATTACTATTAATGACGAAATAATTTTGGAATATGAAAAAAATTTAAAAAAATCTTCTTTATTTCCAAAAAAAATGTCAATTGTTATTTGTTTTCATTATAATAAAAAAAGAATTAAAAATTTAAAAACTATTCTTAGAAATATCAACAACTATAAATTTTCAAAAAGTGTAACAGTTATAACTAATGATATAAATCAAGATAGCTATAATTTTCTTAAGAAAAAGTTAAATAATAGTTTAAAAAAATTTAATATTATAAAAATAAAAAATATTCCTGAACCTAATTTGCTTCCTTGGTATTGTTTAGATTTTATGAAAAAAAGTTATAAAAATAAATCTTTCTCACATTTTTTATATCTAGAAGACGATATTTTAATAAATGAAAAAAATATTAATTATTGGATTTTTACAAGAAAAATTTTAAAAAAATTTAATTTTATTCCTGCTTTTTTAAGATGTGAAAATAATGGTAAAAAACTAATCTCTGTAGACAATCCAAAAATTATTAAAATAAAAGATACACCAAGAATATTATCAAAGTCAAAAAAGTTTGGATTTATTAATTTAAAATATCCTTATCATGCTTCATGTCTTATGGATCGTGATTTAATGAAAGAATGTATAAAAAGTAAATTAATTGGAATCGATTATGGTATAAGTCATAAAGTTATGAAAACTTTATACCCAATTAAAGAATTAGCTAATATAATCATTGGATATATAAATGTTCCAAAGGGTTACCATAATAGATTTTTTTTACCATTTATAAACTTTAATAAAATCCCGATTTACTCAATTATAAAACATATTGATAATAAATATGTTAAGATAGATAATGAAAGTTTTGGTAAAATAGATATTAATTTTTTACTAAAATAATATTTTAAATTTCACTTTTTGCTTTTAATTTTTCATACATAAGTCTAGCTTTAACACCTATACTTAAAAATGGCTCGGGTGGTAACCATGTGGGTTTAGTTCTGCTTTCTATAAGATTAATTTCTGATGAATTTTCGTCGCTTGCTTTAATCGCAATTTGTTCACCAAATAAGGTTCCAACACCAATGCCAGATCCATTATAACATCCTGCAACAAAAATATTTTTGTCTATTTTTTCAAATATTTGTGAACCATTCCTTGATCTAGAGACAACACCTGACCAGCTAGATTCAATTATATCTGATGGTAATTCTGGAAATCTTTTTTTAATACTCATGTATTGATTTATTGACCTTTTTTTAATTTCACTTTCTTTCATTTTAAAGGGATTAAATACTTCAGCAGTATTCCTTACTAATATTCTTCTATCTTTTGTCATACGCACAGTTGCACCCATAGGTCTGACTGGAAGAACGCCCCATTCGTCTGGCTCTCCAATAGATTTAAATTCATTTTCTTTCAAAGGTCTTGTCATGCTTGCTGTTAATGTTAATGGAAAATTATAATTTGATTTTATACCTAATGATTTTAAAAATCCATTTGTACAAAATATAATTTTTTTTGTAGTTATATTCGCATTTTTAAAATTACATAAAATGACATCTTGATTTTTATTCCAATTTAAAAGTGTGGAATTTTCATATAATTTAATATTTTTAGGCAATGAATCAATCATAGCTCTAACTAATTTTCCAGGATGAAGTAAAATACCCCCTTTTGTATAAAGGGCTAATTTATAAAAACTAGTACCTAGCTTATCACTTAATTCATTTTCGGAAAATAAATCGTGCCTGAAATTTAATTTAGATAAAATTTTACTAAAATTTATTAAAATTTTTTTATCTTCAATTTTTGATGAGGCAAAATATTTTCCACTTTCGCTCCAATCACAATCAACTTGATATTCTTTTATAAATTTTTTTACATAATCTATTCCTAATTTATAAATGTCAGTTTTATTTTTGTAGTTGTCTAATTCTTTATTAGAAGTAAATCCATCATTTAAAGTTGTATCAACTAAATATCCAGAATTTCTTCCGCTTGCTCCTTCTCCTGCTAATTGGGCATCAATTAATATTATTTTTTTATTTAAATGAATTTCTGACAATTTTCTAGCTGCTGAAAGGCCAGTATAGCCAGCTCCTACAATTAAATAATCACACTCTTCATCTTTGGAAACTGAATTGATGTTTGTTCTTAATGGAATGTTATTAATCCATCCACAAAGTTTATCGTTTTGAACCATACCTTTAATATAATATGTTTTGACAAAACTCTTAAACCATATATTTACTATAAATTACAAGAATGAACTACGTACTATTATACTCTTTTTTATTAATTTTTACTTTTTCAATAATTGGATATGGATTTTTAATTTCAAAAATTACTAATAAAGAGCTTCTTAGCTATAATCTTGGGTATCAAGGTTTATTAGGAATTTTTTTCTTAACTATCATATCATATACTACAATTTTTTTTGTTAAACATGGTTATGTTCATAATTTAATAGTACATTTTATAGGATTAAGTGCTTTTTTTTATTTTTTTAAAAAAAAAATATCTTTTTTTGCATTAGGCAGATTAATATTAATTATAAGTATTTTTTTTATTGGAATACTAATTTTAGTTAATCATGATGACTTTTCTTATTACCATCTAACATATTCTCTTGGGCTGACAGAAGATAAATTAATTTTTGGATTAGGAAACTTCCAGCATGGATACAGACATCATTCATCAATATTTTTTTTTAATTCAATAATCTATCTGCCATTTATAAAATTCTATTTATTCCATTCTCTTGGATGGTTTGTTTTAATTTTTGCAAATTATTTAATTATTGACTTTTTATTATTTAAAAAAATTAAAGAATTGAAATTTGAATATTTTTTTTACTTATTAACATTAGTATTCATCAATATTAAATATAGTCGTATTGGTGGTTATGGAACTGATTTACCGGGACAAATTATTTTATTACTAATAGTTCCATTAATTTACTCTACGCTTAAATTAAAGACTGAAAATGCTAGATTTTCTTCAAATCTTTCAATAATTATATTTTTAATTGTATATTCGGCAACTTTAAAATCTTTCTTTATTTTAAATTTAATTTTTTTAATACCTTTCTTTTTCTTTTTTAATTTTAAAGAAATTTTAAAACATTTGTTTTTATCAAAGACATTTATTATCAGTTTTTTTATAATTTCATTATTATTATCAATTAATATTGCATACACAGGATGTGCAATTTATCCTGTAAAACAAACTTGTTTTGAAAATAAGCTTAGTTGGTCATTGTCAAAAAAAGATGTTGAACAAATGAACAAATGGTATCATCAATGGTCTAAAGCTGGAGCTGGCATCAATTATAGAGTTAAAGACCCCGAAAATTACATTAAAGGAATTAATTGGGTAGGTAATTGGTATGATAGATATTTTGAGTACAAGGGAAATGAAACTCTAAGAGCAATGCTTGTATTCTCATTAATATTTTTGTTGTTATTTAGAGGGCCAAAAAAAGAAATTCCTGATAAAAGAAATAAAAAAATTACCTGGTCATTATTTATACTAACAATTGTATTATCTTTAGAGTGGTTTTTTAACCATCCAGCTTTTAGGTATGGAGGGTATTATCTATTATGCATAATATGGTTTATTCCTTTGTCAATTTATCTTGGTAGTAAAGAATTTTTATCTATTAACAAAAAGAAAATAACTATCTCTATAATTGTATTTTCAATAATAATTTTTAATTTAAGAAACTTAAAAAGAATTGATGATGAATTTTTAAGAGTCACAAATCACAATTTTCCTCTTTTTTATGTTGAGCATCAAAGTTCTGATGAAATAGACTTGGGAAATAATGTTAAAGTTTATATTCCTAATATTGGTCAGGGATGTTGGGTAACAAAAACACCTTGTGTGCATGGTGCTAGTGGTTATTCAGCAAAAAATAATTTTGGTTTTAAAATAATCAATGGTAAAAAAATTAGACCAATTAGCAAAATTGAAGAGTCTGAAGCAATAAATCCAGCAAAGACTCTATCAACTGACAGTTATGAAGTGGCTAGCTCTATGAGATTTAATCCTGCCAATACATCAGGGCTTAGAAAAACTGTTGATTCAACTTCCTCTTTAATTGATAGAAAAAAATTAAGTTTATCTTTTTGGGTTAAAAGATCAACCACAGGAACTCAATGGATATTTACAAATTCAACTTCTGACAATATCCAAGATTTTACTTTAAAATTTGAAAATGACGCATTAAGACTTTACGATTATCCAGGCAGTTATAAAATTAACAAAATAACTAATAGATTATTTTTGGATTCCGAATGGTATTCAATAATTATTATAATAGATACAAAATTAAAAACAGCTAGCGATAGAGTTAAAATTTATGTCAATGGTGTAAGAGAAACTTCTTTTTCAACAAACATTGATCCAGATCAAAATTACAGTATTTCTGTTTTTTCTAATACTGACAAAGAAACAGTTATTGGTGCAAGAGGTGGAGTAGATAGCCTTCCTCAACACTTTGATGGTTACTTATCTGAATTTTATACTATTGTAGGAAAAGCAAAAGCTAGTACTGATTTTGGAAAATTTGACGAATCCAGTGGAAAATGGAAGCCAATAAAATATGAAGGAAGTTATGATAATAATGGTTTCTTTTTGGATTTTGCTGATAATGAAAACTTAGGAGATGATGAAAGTGGAAATGAAAATGATTTTTTAGCCTTTAAATAAAAACTTTATTTTTTCTCAAAAAAAATAATATCTGATTTTTCTGTATTACCTTTGTATTCGTATATATTTTTATTATTTTGAAAGATATTATTTATCGTATCATCTGATATTATCTTCGAAGTAAAAGCCTTTTTATCTCTAACATTATTAGCTAATTCTTCAATTGAAATGTCATTAACATCCTTTAAATGATTAAAATGATCTAATAACTTGTAATCTTCAACAATATAAAAGCCTGATTTTCCAATAAATTTATAAAAAAAGTTTAAAGCAAGTAATTGATCACTCAAAATATGTGATCCATCATCAATTATAATATCGAATGTATTTATTTTTTTAAAGAAATTTATTTTATTTAAAAATGTAGTCATCATTTTATAATTTGAAGAATCCATTCCAAAAACATGAATTCTTTTTGAATAAAATTTAAAATTTCTTATATTAATATCTAAACAATAAATTTGAGAGTTTAAGAAATATTTTGAGAATGCTGCTGCTGATGCTCCAGAAAAAGAACCTATTTCTAAAATATTAATTTCTTTTTTATCTTTAAACTGATTTAAATTTTTTTCATAAAATTTTGCAAAACCGTGTCCTTGTTTAGTTTCATTATCTACTAAATTTGCTTTATCAGTGTTATAGAATTTAAATAATTTATCTAATGAAGAATTATCAATATTATCTTGTAGATCAATGTTTATTTTTTTTTTTAATTTGTAAATAAGATTTCTTTTAAATAGACTAAAGAAATTCAACTTATCTTGAATAATATTCGATTACTAAATTTGGTTCCATCACAACTGGATACGGTACTTCTTCAAATTTTGGAGTTCTAACAAATTTAACTTTTTTATTTTTTTCATCTAATTGAATATATTCTGGAGTTTCTCTTTCTTTGTTTGCTAATGCTATATCAATTAAAGCTAATTTTTTTGATTTATCTCTAATTTCTATAGTATCTTCTTCTTTTAATGCATAACTTCCAATATTAACTTTTTTGCCATTAACTTTAACGTGGCCATGATTAATTAATTGTCTTGCTGAAAATATAGTTGTTGATAGTTTAGCTCTATAGACGACTGCATCTAATCTTCTTTCCAATAATCCAATTAAATTTTCTCCAGTATCTCCTTTTAACATTGTGGCTTTTCTATAAATGTTTCTAAATTGTCTCTCATTAATATTTCCATAATAACCTTTAAGTTTTTGCTTAGCTTGAAGCTGAATGCCATAATCTGATAATTTAGAGGTTCTTGTTTGACCATGTTGACCCGGGCCGTAAGCTCTAGAATTGAAAGGACTTTTTGGTCTTCCCCAAAGATTAACCTTTAATCTTCTATCTACTTTATGTTTAGAATTAAGTCTTTTTGTCATTTAATATGAGGGGTTATAAACTTACTCTTCATTTTGTCAATCATCCTTTTTTAGCTAAACTAGCAATTACACTTGATAAAATGCGAGTTTCTTTTTTAGATAATTCCATTTTATAAAAAATGCTTCTTAAATTTTCAAGCATTATAGGTTTTTTCTCAAATGATTTAAAAAAATTTTTTTCTTCCAATTTTTGAATACATAAATTTGTTACATCTTGAATATCTTTTTTATTAGCAGATCTAATTTTATTTGATTTAGAATATTTTGAAATTTTTAATCTAAATAGGTTGGCTACTGATTGTGCTATTATGATAACACTATGTGATAGATTTAAAGATTTGAAATCAGGATTTGTTGGTATTTGTAGAGTGTAATTTGTATAACTAACTTCGTGATTTGATAAGCCTGAAGCTTCAGAACCAAATAAAAAAGCAACTTTTTTACTATAATCAATTTTATTTAAATCATTTAATCTAATATGTTTTACATTTTTATTTCTAAATCTTGAGGTAGTAGAAATAACTAAATCGACTTTTTTAACCGCTGACTCTAATGTTTCATATACATTACTATTGCTAATAATATCCCTAGCTCCAACTGATGTTGCTAAAATTTTATCATTTGGAAAAATAGGCTTAGGATTGACTATAACAAGCTTCTTAAAATTAAAATTTTTTATAGCTCTTGCGCATGCACCTATATTCTCTGATAATTGAGGTTTATGCAAAATAAATGAAATATTATTAAATGACATTAAAGACTTGCT
Organism: uncultured Pelagibacteraceae bacterium; assembly: GCA_902573385.1. Classification (GTDB taxonomy): domain Bacteria; phylum Pseudomonadota; class Alphaproteobacteria; order Pelagibacterales; family Pelagibacteraceae; genus Pelagibacter. The sequence continues at coordinate 63,967 of CACGJS010000002.1, forward strand.
GGAGCATTATCTTTAAATAGCTTATAATCTAAACTATCCACTAATGCTTTAAACGAAGCATCAATAATATTTGTTGATACACCAATAGTGAACCAATTTTTTCCTTTTGAGTCTGTACTTTCAATAGAGACTCTAGTAACAGCTTCAGTTCCAGTATTCAAAATTCTAACTTTATAATCGACAAGTCTAAGATCTTTTAAATATTTAGAATATTTTGATAATTTATCAACATTTTGTCTTATAGCATTGTCTAAAGCATTTACAGGACCATTCCCTTCTCCTTGGCAAATAATTTTTTCACCATCAACTTCTAGCTGAGCTTTTGCTGATGAAATTATTTTACCTGAAGAGTTTTTCTTCACTGACACATCATATTCAGTTATTAAAATATATCTTGGAATTTCACCAATTATTCTTCTTGCTAAAAGCTCAAATGAAGCATCTGCTCCATCATAACTGTAGCCAATAAATTCTCTATCTTTTACTTCATTTAAAAGTTTTTTAATTTTTGGATCTTTTTCATCAATATTTATATTTATTGTTTTTAATCTTGAAATAATATTTGATTTACCTGATTGATCTGAAATTACTATGTTTCTATTATTTCCAACTTCTTTTGGATTAATATGTTCGTAAGTTTTTGGATCTTTTTGTACAGCCGAAACATGCAAACCGCCTTTATGAGAAAAAGCTGCAGCCCCAACATACGGTAAATGCATATTTGGTTTTCGATTCAATACTTCGTCTAAAAGTCTAGAACACTCTGTTAAGTTTTTAATATTGCTTGATTTAATTCCTGTTTCAAATTTTGCTGAAAAATCATTTTTTAAAAAAAATGTAGGAATTAAAGACATTAAGTTTGCATTCCCACATCTTTCACCAAGTCCATTAATTGTGCCTTGTACTTGACGAACACCAGATAAAACTGCAGCAAGAGAGTTTGCAACTGCATTACCAGTATCATTATGTGCATGAATACCTAAGTTTTTTCCTGGAATAACTTTTGAAACTTCAGCAACTATCTTAGAAACTTCATGGGGTAAAGTTCCTCCATTAGTATCACATAATACTATCCACCTAGCTCCTTCGTCATAAGCAGCTTTAACACATTCAATTGCATACTTCTGATTAGCTTTATATCCATCAAAAAAATGCTCAGCATCAAACATAAATTCTTTTTTTGCTTTAACAAAGTGTTTAGTGCTTTCACTAATATTTTCTAGATTCTCTCTATTCGAAATACCCAATGCAACATCAACATGAAAATCCCAGGATTTACCAACCAAACAAACTGCTGGTGTATTTGAATTTAATAAAGCTGATAAACCAATATCATTATCTGCACTATGACCTGTTTTTTTTGTCATTCCAAAGCTAGTAAGTTTGGCATTTTTCAAGTTATGTTTTTTTTGAAAAAATTCTGTATCAGTTGGATTAGCTCCAGGCCATCCTCCTTCAATATAATCTACACCTAAATTATCAAGAGCAGATGCAATTTTTTCTTTATCCTCGATAGAAAAATCAACTCCTTGTGTTTGAGCTCCATCTCTTAATGTTGTATCAAATATATAAAGTCTTTCTTTGTTCATTTTAATTTCCAAATCGTTTTACCATCTTTATTTTCTAATATTATACCAATATCTTGTAATTCTTTTCTAATTCTGTCTGACTCATTATAATCTTTATTTTTCCTAGCTATATCCATTAATTTAACTTTTTCATTAATATCTTTAGATTCAATTTTAGCACATTTAAATTTAAAATATTCCCAATCTTCTTTAGACTCAACTAGTATGCCAATAAAATTACATGCTGATATAAAAATTTCTTTATCTTTTTCATTTCCTTTTAAAGTTTTATCAAACAATTTATGAAGATTAGTAATATAGCCAGGTGTATTTAAATCATCATAAAGTGGTTCTAGAATTTCGTCAGGAATTTTAACTTTTTTATTTAAAAGTTTTTTTCCAACTGAATTTGCAGATAAATAATCTTTATTATCTACTCCATCATACCATTTTTGAATAGTATTTTGACAATCTTGAAATAGTTTTTTATTCCAATCTAATGGTTGTTTATAATGAGTACTCATTAGAGCTAGCCTCAAAACTTGACCAGCTCCTAGTTTTTTTACATCTTTAATAGATAAAATATTTCCTTGAGACTTTGCCATTTTTTCATTGGACATGGTAATAAATCCATTGTGTACCCAATAATTTGCAAATGATTTTGTATCGTTGGTACATCTAGATTGTGCTATTTCATTTTCATGATGAGGAAAAATTAAATCTATGCCACCACCATGAATATCAAATTGATTTCCTAAATATTTTTTTGACATTGCAGAACATTCTAAATGCCAACCAGGTCTACCTTTCCCCCATGGTGAGTCCCAATAAGGCTCACTTCCTACTGAAGGTTTCCACAATACAAAGTCTTCAGGATTTTTTTTATCTTCTGAAACTTCTATTCTCGAACCAGCTATTAATTCATCTAAATTTTTATTTGACAATTTTCCATAATCTTTAAATTTCTTTACCTCAAAATAAACATGTTTTTTATTTTCATATGCATATTTTTTATTAATAAGTTCAGAAATCATATTAATCATTTCATTAATATGGTCTGTTGCTTTTGGTTCTTCGTTAGGCACTTCTAAGTTTAAATAATAACAATCATCTTTGAAGTCTTTAATAACCTTGCTTGTTAAATCTTGAATAGAAATTTTATTGTCATTTGCTGATTTTATTATTTTATCATCAACATCAGTTATATTTCTTACATAATTAACAGCACTTTTTTCATATTTGCATTTTAAAACCTTAAACAAGACATCAAAAATAACTAAAGGTCTTGCATTACCAATATGTGGATTGTCATATACAGTAGGTCCACAAACATACATTCTAATATTTTTTGGATCTATAGGAACAAATTTTTCTTTTTTGTTGCTGAGGTTATTTGTTAAAAAAATATCTTTATTCATAATTTTAGAAATATACTTTATTTTTAGTTTTGTGAATCTAATTGATTAAATAGGAATTTTGCATACTGGAATAGGCTCCATTTTATGCAAATTTTGTTTTCTAATTTTTTCATACTCTTTCCTATGAGGTGAATTTGGATTTTTCATTGCATCTTCCAATTGCTCATATTTAAAACCAAGCTGACCTTCATCAGTTCGACCATCATCCCAAAGTCCATCAGTTGGAGGTGCTTCAATAATTTCTTTTAATATTCCTAACTCTTTTCCTAATTCCCAAACTACAGTTTTGTTACAGTCAGCAATTGGTGAAATATCCACTCCTCCATCACCATATTTTGTGTAAAAACCTACACCAAAATCTTCAACTTTATTTCCAGTGCCTACAACTATCCCTTTATTTGATGATGCTACTTGATAAAGAGTAGTCATTCTTAATCTTGCTCTAGAGTTTGCAAATCCATGTTCATTATCAAATTTATTAAGTGTTGAAGAAAATGAATTAAATAATTCATCTAAACTAATTGTGTGAGCCTCTACATTTTTAAATTTCTTAAGCAACCAATTTTGATGTTTTAAACTTAAATCATGTTGTGACGATTTTTGTTTAATTGGCATTGATAATACGATTGTTTTTAATCCTGTCATTGCACTTAAAGTGCTTGAAACAGATGAATCTATTCCGCCTGATATACCAATAACTAAAGATTGAGCTTGAATTGGCATTGTTTCAACATAATTTTTTATCCAATTGCTTATAAATTTTATTTTTTCAGATGTTTTCATATTATTGAACTTAAACAAAATTGTATTTAATACAATTAATTAAGATGCCGCTTTAATATTATTTTTTGAATATCCAGAATTTTTTTTAATCTCATCGGAAATTAAAAATGCTAATTCTAGTGCCTGATTAGCATTTAATCTAGGATCACAGTGCGTATGATATCTTGAAGATAAATCTTTATCAGAGATTTTTTGAGCACCTCCTGTACATTCAGTTACATTTTGACCTGTTAATTCGATATGTAATCCTCCCGCATAACTTCCCTCACTTTGATGACAAGCAAATACATTTTTAACTTCACTTAACACACTATTGAAAGGTCTAGTTTTAAATCCAGTGGTTGCTTTAATTGTATTTCCATGACAAGGATCACATGACCAAATAACATTAAGACCTTCTTTTCTGATTGCTCTAATTAATTTTGGCAAATGTTTAGATACATTTTCGTGACCAAACCTTGAAATCAGTGTAATCTTACCCTTTTCATTTGTGGGGTTAATCTTGTTACACAAATTAATAAGATCATCTGCTTTTAAAGTTGGACCACACTTAATACCTATAGGGTTTTCTATTCCTCTACAAAATTCAACATGACCTCCATCAAGCTGCCTTGTTCTATCTCCAATCCAAACAAAATGTGCAGAGGTATCATGGTTTTCTCCTGTGGTTGAGTCTGTTCTTGTCATTGACTCTTCAAATGGTAGCAATAGTGCTTCATGAGAAGTCCAAAAGTTTACTGTCTTCAGTCTTCTATTGAAGTCTGAATTAATTCCACATGCATCCATAAAAGCTAAGGCATCTGCTATTCTATCCTCTAATTCTTTAAATCTTTTTGCTTCAGGACTTTTTTTAATAAAACCTAAATTCCATGTATGAACATTTTTTAAATCTGCAAAACCACCATGACAAAATGCTCTAACTAAATTTAAAGTAGCAGCTGATTGAGAATAAGCTTTAAATAATCTTTTTGGATCAGGAATTCTCGCTTTTTCACTGAACTCTATTCCATTTATGTTGTCTCCTAAATAACTTGGTAACTCTACTCCCTCTTTTGTTTCTGTTGGTGCGCTTCTTGGTTTTGAAAATTGTCCTGCAATTCTTCCTAGCTTAACAACAGGTAACGATGCAGAATAAGTAAGAACCAAAGACATTTGCAACATCAATTTAAATGTATCTCGTATATTATCAGGATGAAATTCAGCAAAACTTTCTGCACAATCTCCACCTTGTAAAAGAAAAGCTTTACCATCAACAACTTCTGAAAGTTGTTGTTTAAGATGTCTAGTTTCACCTGCAAAAACTAAAGGTGGAAAAGTTCTCATTTTATCTAAAACTTGATCCAACTCCTTTTTATCCGGATATTCTGGAATATGTTTAACAGGATATTTTCTCCAACTATTTATTTTCCAATTTTTCATGTTCAACCTAGGATTGTTGTATCAGAGTTTTTTTATTATTCAACGGTTACAGATTTAGCTAAATTTCTAGGTTTATCTATGTCAAAACCTTTTTTTAAAGCAGAATAATATGCAAGTTTTTGTAATGGTATAGTTAAAAGAAAAGGTAAAAGATCTTGATTAGTACTTTCAACCTCAACTGTTTCCCATATATTTTCAGACACGACTTCATCATTACTTTTGTTTGTTATTAACAAAACTTTAGCACCCCTCGCAATAACTTCCTGCATATTAGAAATAGTTTTTTTATAATAATTATCTCTTGGTGCTAAAACAACTACAGGCATACCCTCTTCAATTAAAGCTAATGGTCCATGTTTCATTTCACCCGCTGGATAACCTTCGGCATGAATATATGATAATTCTTTTAATTTTAATGCACCCTCTAAAGCTATTGGATAAGAAAAACCTCTACCCAAAAACATAGATCCTTTTGCTTCATTAAATGTATTAGATATATTTTGTATCTTATTGTCTGTTAATAAAGTTTGTTTAACTAATTTTGGTAGTTCTTTTAAATCTTTAACTTTTTTAGATAATTCTTTTTTTTCTATATCACCTCTTAATAATCCCATTTTTAAAGCTAAAATATACAATATAAGAATTTGTCCTGAAAAAGCTTTTGTAGAGGCAACTCCAATTTCAGTGCCACAATGAATCGGTAAAACAAACTCTGAATCTCTTGCTATAGAGCTTTCTATAACGTTTACAATTGCACAAGTTTTCATGCCATTTTTATTACATAAATCTAATGCAGCATAAGTATCTGCTGTTTCACCAGACTGAGAAACAAAAACGTATAAAGCATCTTTTTTAAATCTATTTTTTCTGTATCTAAATTCTGATGCAATATCTACGCTTACATCTAAAGAAGTTACTTCTTCAAACCAATATTTAGCCATTAAACATGAGTGATACGCTGTACCACAACCAATTAAAGTAATTGAAGAAATCTCATTATCTTTCCAGGGCATATTGTAAATATTGATATCATTGTTTTTATTGTCTACATATTCTTTAATTCCATTTTTAAGAGTGATTGGCTGTTCCTCAATTTCTTTAGCCATAAAATGTTTATAATCTCCTTTATCATATCTTTCATCTTCACTTGATAATTCTAAAACTTTTTTATTAATTTTGGCTCCAACTTCATTAAAGAATTCGATGTGATCTTTTTTAATCACACAAAATTCTCCATCATCTAAATAAGTGATTTTATTTGTCATTGATTTAAGCGCATATGAGTCTGAGCCTAAGTAGTTTTCATTTGGACCATAACCAACAGCTAAGGGTGAGCCTCTTCTAGCTCCCACAATTAAATCTGGTTCATCTTTAAATATAATTCCAAGCGCAAAACTTCCATTAAGAGCTTTTAAAGTATTTTTAATTGAATTAACTATATTTTCTGTTTTTAAATGTTCTGTAATCAAATGAACAATCACTTCAGTATCTGTTTGGGATTTAAACTTATGGCCTTTGCTGATTAAAAATTTTTTTAACAAAGTAGAATTTTCAATTATTCCATTATGTACAACAGATACGTTTTGTGATGAATGAGGATGCGCATTAATCCTATTCGGTAATCCATGTGTTGCCCATCTAACATGTCCAATGCCAATAGTACCTTCCATACTTTGTACTAAAGAATTTTTTTCAAGATTGTCTACCCTACCTTCTGATTTAATTTCATTAATTGAACCACTTGAAAGAGTTGCTATTCCTGCTGAGTCATAACCTCTATACTCTAACTTTTTTAACGAATTAATGATTGTTGCTGAAACTGGTTTATTACTATTAATACCTATAATTCCACACATAATTATTTTTGTTTTCTTTTATAATTTTTAACTTCAGTTTGTAAACTTCTAGTTAAAGCTAAAGATTTCTTTTTTACTGTTTTTGTTATTACAGAGCCAGCACCAACTACGCTACTTTCCTCAATTGTCAGAGGAGCTACTAAAGATGAGTTTGATCCAATAAATACATTATCTTTTATTTTTGTTTTATTCTTTTTAATACCATCGTAATTACACGTGATTGTACCAGCTCCTATATTAACTGATTTACCAATATCACTATCACCTATGTATGTCAGATGATTTACTTTCGAATTTTTACCAATTATACTTTTTTTAATTTCAACAAAGTTACCAACTTTTGAACCTTCTTTTAAAATTGTACCAGGTCTTATTCTTGCATAAGGACCAATATCAACTTTATTTTCAATTCTACAATTTTCAAGATGTGAAAAAGATTTTATAATTACATTGTTTCCAATTTTTACTTTTGGACCAAAAACAACATATGGTTCAATGATTACATTTTTTCCTATTTTAGTATCCTTTGAAAAATAAATTGTCTCAGGCCCTACTATTTTTACACCCAACTTTAAAAACTTATTTCTAAGTCTATTTTGTAATTTTTGTAATTTTAAATGTTTCATCTAGGAAATTCTTTATATTAAGTATATACATTTCTTAATTCACAAAATATTTCTTTAAAATACTTTTAAAATGAAACAAAAATTCACAATTCTTTTTGATTTAGATGGAACATTAGTTGATACGGCTCCTGATTTAATGCTAGCTCATAATTATGTAATGAAAAAATTTGGCTATCCTACAAAATCAACGGAGGATATTAGAAGTTTAGTTGGACAAGGAGCTGGAGCATTAATTGGCAGATCAATCTGGGGACAAGCTAAAAAAGAATTTAGCAGAGTTAAAGATGAAAACATCAAAGATGAAATGACAAAAGAATTTATAAACTTTTATGGGAAAAATATTCTTAATAAAAGTACTTTAATTAATGGTGTAAAAAAATTTTTGATTTGGTGTAAAAAAGAAAATATATCAATGGCTGTTTGTACTAATAAAACTGAACATCTTGCTGTTGATCTTTTAAAAAAAATAGAAATTTATAATTTTTTTGAATATGTTGCTGGTCATAATACTTTTGAATATTGTAAACCTGACCCAAGACATCTTACCTCTATAATTGAAATATTAGATGGAGATATTAATAAATCTCTAATGATCGGTGACAGCGAGTCAGATGCTAATGCAGCAAAAAATGCTGGGATACCTATGATTCTATTACAAGACGGCTATACTGAAAAAAATGTAAATCAAATATATCACAATCACTTAGTAAAAGACTTTGTTAATATCGAAAAAATTGTATTAAAATATCTTTAAGATTGATTATTTTTTTTTTACTATTAAAAACTACTTCATGAATTTGGAGTTATTTTGATAATACATAAAGTAAAAGTTTACCAATCTAAAACATATCTTCCGAAAAAAAAACAACTTGCTTGGAAAATTGCAGAAATCGCAAGTGATAATACAAAATTAAATAATAAGGCTATTGATATGGTTATAAATAGAATTATTGATAATGCTTCAGTTGCTATTGCGTCACTTAATAGAAAACCAGTTGTTTCCTCTAGAGAAATGGCTTTAAAACATTCTAGAAAAAATGGCGCTACCCTGTTCGGTGTTAATAATAAATTAAAGTTTGATTGTGAATGGGCTGCTTGGTCTAATGGTACCGCAGTAAGAGAGCTTGATTTTCATGATACTTTTTTAGCTGAAGATTACAGTCATCCAGGAGATAATATTCCACCTCTAATAAGTGTTGCTCAACAAAATAAAAAAAGTGGTTTAGATCTTTTAAAAGGGATTGTTACTGCATATGAAGTTCAAGTTAATTTAGTTAAAGGAATTTGTCTCCATAAACACAAAGTAGATCACATTGCTCACTTAGGACCAAGTGTGGCAGCTGGACTTGGTACAATGTTAAGATTAAATACTGAAACAATTTATCAAGCAGTACAACAAGCATTGCACACAACAATATCTACAAGACAATCTAGAAAAGGTGAAATTTCGAGTTGGAAAGCATACGCTCCAGCTCATGCTGGAAAGCTTGCAATTGAAGCTGTGGATAGAGTAATGCGTGGTGAAGGTGCACCAAGTCCAATTTATGAAGGAGAAGATAGTGTTATAGCAAGAATTTTAGATGGAAATAAAGCATTATATAAAGTTCCGTTGCCTAAAAAAGGCGAAACTAAAAAAGCTATACTAGAAACGTATACAAAAGAATATTCAGCTGAATATCAATCACAGGCCTTAATTGATCTAGCTAAAAAACTTAAAAAGAAAGTATCTAATTTAAATCAAATTAAAAAAATTGATATTTATACAAGTCATCATACTCATTATGTCATAGGTACCGGAGCGAATGACCCTCAAAAGATGGATCCTAATGCGAGTAGAGAAACTTTAGATCATTCTATAATGTATATATTTGCTGTGGCTTTAGAAGATGGTAATTGGCATCATATAAAATCATACACAAAAGCCAGAGCTAGAAGAAAAAGTACTATTAAAATTTGGAGATCAATTAAGACTCATGAAGATAAAAAATGGACTAAAAAATACCATAATCCGAGCCCTAAGAAAAAATCATTTGGTGCTAGAGTGGTAATAACGCTAAAAAATGGAAAAAAAATAACTGAACAACAAGATAGAGCAGATGCTCATCCCTATGGTTCACGACCTTTTAAAAGACAAGATTATTTAAATAAATTTTTAGCTTTAACAGAAAATATTTTAAATAAAAAAGAAAGTGATAGGTTTTTAAAAACAGTACAAAAATTAAGAAAATTAAAATCAGGTCAATTATATAAATTAAATATAGAAGTTAAAAAAAGCAAACTTAAAAGGAATCTAAAAAAAGGAATTTTTTAATGCACTTTGTAGAAAAAGAACCGGTTCAAAAAAGAGTAGATTTTTCTGAAAAATTAAAATCAAATAAAATATTAAGAGTGCCTGGTGCTTATAATCCCCTTACCGCTAAATTAATTGAGGAAATTGGTTATGATGCCGTTTATGTTTCAGGTGGTGTAATGGCTAATGATCTTGGGTTTCCTGACATCGGATTAACTACACTGCAAGATGTTAGTACAAGATCTTATTTAATCTCAAGAGTAACTAACCTTCCCACAATTGTTGATATTGATACAGGATTTAAATCTTGCAAAGAAACAATTGAAACTTTTGAAGAATTTGGAATTACAGGTGTACATCTAGAAGATCAAATCGAAAGAAAAAGATGTGGGCACCTAGATAATAAAGAATTAATTACTACTGATGCTATGGTTAAAAAAATTAAAGAATGTGTATTGGCTAAAAAAGATGAAAACTTTAAAATAATTGCACGATCTGACGCAAGAAGTGTTGAAGGAATTGAAAAGATGATTGAGAGATGCAAAGCTTATGTTGATGCGGGAGCTGAAATAATATTTCCAGAGGCCCTACACGATGAAAAAGATTTTGAAAAAGTTAGAAAAGAACTTTCATGCTACTTGCTCGCGAACATGACTGAATTTGGAAAATCAAAATTATTCAACTACAAAGAGTTAGAAAAATTTGGTTATAATATTGTGATTTATCCAGTTACAACACAAAGATTAGCAATGAAAAACGTTGAAGATGGATTAAGGGACATTTATGCAAATGGACATCAAAATAATATTATTGATAAAATGCAAACTAGAAAAAGATTATATGAATTAGTTGATTATGAAAAATATAATAGCTTAGATGAAAAAATTTATAATTTTAGTACTAATGGACATGAATAATGAGTGATGAAATTAAAAAAGGCTTGCTAGGAATAGTGGTGGACGAAACTGAAGTTTCAAAAGTAATGCCAGAAATTAATTCTCTTACTTATAGAGGTTATGCTGCTCAAGATTTATGTGCAAAATGTAAATTTGAAGAAGTTGCTTACCTTATATTGAATGGAGAACTGCCAAATAAAAAACAATTAAAAGATTTTGAGAAACAAGAGAGAAAAGAAAGAAAACTTTCTAAAACTTTACTTGAAGATATAAAAAAATTTCCAAAAAAAGCTCATCCTATGGATGTTGCTAGAACAGCCGTAAGCATTATGGGTCTTGAAGATAAAGAAACAAAAGATAATTCACTAAAAGCCAATTTACGAAAAGTAATGAGAATTTTTGCAAAAACGCCAGTAGCATTAGCCGCCTTTTATCGAGCTAGAAAAGGTAAAAAAATTATAGCACCAAAGAATAATCTCTCTTTTTCTGAGAACTTTTTTCATATGTGCTTTGGTAAAGTTCCAAATAAAGATATTGTAAAAGCATTTGATGTTTCTTTAATTTTATATGCTGAACATAGTTTTAATGTTTCTACTTTCACTGCAAGAACAATTACTAGTAGTTTGTCTGATATTCATGGTGCTATTACTGGTGCCATTGCTAGCTTAAAAGGTCCTTTACATGGTGGTGCTAACGAAGAAGTAATGCATATGATGAATAAAATAAAAAAACCAGAGAATGCATTTAAATGGATTAATAACGCATTAGACAGTAAAGATGTTGTGATGGGATTTGGTCATAGAGTTTATAAAAGTGGAGACTCTAGGGTTCCTACCATGAGAGAATACTTTGGAAAAGTAGCTAAGATTAAAAAAGATAAAAAGTTTGAAAGAATCTATGACATAGTTGAAAAGGTAATGATTGAAAGAAAAAATATTCATCCAAACGTAGACTATCCTACTGGACCTACTTATCATTTAATGGGTTTTGATACTGATTTCTTTACCCCAATTTTTGTTATTTCAAGAATTACAGGATGGTCAGCTCACATAATTGAACAACATGCTGCTAACAAATTAATTAGGCCTTTAGCAAGCTATAAAGGGAATAAACACAGAAAAGTTATTCAATTAAATCAAAGATAAATTTTATTTAAGTGCTTCTTTTTTAAAAAGTGAAATTCCATCTTTTAGTTTATTTTTATATGACTCTTTAAAACTTTCTAACTGCCATCCAGTAAGTCTTTTTTGAATTTCTAGAAGATTTTGCTTTTTCCACAAATCTGTTGTTTTTTCATCTTTCCAAGTTTTTTTATCATTATTGCTTCTTCCACAACCATAACAATATCCTGTGACAGGGTCTACTTTACAAATACTAATACAAGGTGAAACAACCATATAGGATGAATGTTAACTGAATGCTTCTACCCAAGTTCCTCTTGTAGAGGCTTTAGAATATTCAGTGGCTCTTCCTTCGAAAAAGTTCATATGTTCAACGGCATTTAACATTGTGTCTAACCAGCCTAGAGGATTTTTATCAATCTTATAGATTGGTTCTAATCCTAATTGAGAAAGTCTTCTATTACCAATAAACCTTATATAATCTTTCACTTCTTGTGAGGTTAAACCTTCCATAGGACCCATCTCAAAAGCCAAATCAATAAAAGCATCTTCGTGCTCTATAATAGTTCTACAGGCATTATAAATTTCTTTTTTCAATTCTGGAGTCCAGATTTCTGGGTTTTCATTAATAAATTCTTTAAACAGTCTAATCATAGAATTACAATGAAGAGTTTCATCTCTTACAGACCAAGTAACAATCTGACCCATACCTTTCATTTTATTATGCCTTGGAAAATTAAGTAAAATTGCAAAACTTGCAAATAATTGTAAACCCTCAGTGAAAGCACTAAACACAGCAACTGTTAGCGCTATATCTTTTTTTGATTTCATGTCAAAATTTTGCATGTAATCATATTTATCTTTCATTTCTTTATATTTCATAAAAGCTGAATATTCAGACTCTGGCATTCCAATGGTATCTAATAGATGTGAATATGCTGCTATATGAACTGTTTCCATAGAAGCAAAAGCAGTCATCATCATCAATACTTCTGTTGGTTTGAATACTGTTGTATAATGTCTTAAATAACAGTTTTGAACTTCTACGTCAGCTTGAGTAAAAAATCTGAAAATTTGAGTTAATAAATTTTTTTCAGACTGAGTTAAATTTTTTTGCCAATCTCTAACATCATCACCAAGAGGAACTTCTTCTGGCAACCAATGAATTCTTTGTTGAGTCAACCAAGCATCATAACACCAAGGATATCTAAATGGTTTATAAACTGGATTTTCAACCAATAAACCATTTTTTTTTGTCTGAATAATTTCTTTTTTATCAGATTGTATAATTTCAGGTTTTATTTTTTCTACTACTGACATGATAAACACTCCTCATATTCTGGCTGTTCATTAATTTGTTTTTTTGACTTGTAAACATTTGCTGTAACATCTGTTGAATTTGCATCATTGACGTTTTCAGCACGTTGTATTGACTTAGATCTACAATAGTAAAGGCTCTTTAAACCTTTTTTCCAAGCATCAAAATGAATTCTGTGTAATTCTTTCTTATGAACGTCTGCAGGTAAAAATAAATTAACTGACTGAGCTTGAGAAATATATGGCGTTCTATCTCCACTTAGCTCAATTATCCATTTTTGATCTAACTCAAAAGCAGTTTTAAAAACATCTTTTTCTATGTCTGTTAAAAAATCAAGATGAGATACTGATCCTTGGTTAGTTGTAATACTGGACCAAACTTCATCTGTATTTTTTCCATGTTTCTCTAAAAGGTCTTGAAGATATCTATTTCTAACATTAAAAGAGCCTGACAAAGTCTTGTGAGTATAGCTATTAGCTGCAACCGGTTCTACTCCTGGTGAAGCTCCGCCACATATAACGGAAATTGAAGCTGTTGGAGCAATAGCAGTTTTGTTTGAAAACCTTTCTTTAAAACCGTAATCTTGAGCATCCGGGCATGCCCCTCTTTCTTCAGCTAAATTTTTAGATGATTGATCAACTTGTTCTTGAATATGTTTAAATATTTTTTTATTCCAAACTTTACTCATTACAGATTCAAGAGGAATATTATTTTTTTGTAAATAAGAATGAAAACCCATAACACCAAGTCCTACACTTCTTTCTTTTGCTGCAGAATATTTTGCATCAGCAAATTGATCAGGTGCTCGATTAATAAAGTCAGATAGTACATTATCTAAGAATTTCATTACATCATTAATAATATTTTTATCATCTTTCCACTCATCATACTTTTCAAGGTTTAAAGAAGATAAACAACATACTGCAGTCCTGTCTCTTCCTTCTTTATCTAAACCTGTTGGCAAAGTAATTTCACTACATAGATTAGAGGTCTTAACAGTTAAGTTTGCAAGCTTATGATGTTGAGGAATTTGCCTATTAACAGTATCAATAAAAATTATATATGGTTCTCCTGTTTCAATTCTGGCAGTAAGCAGCCTAATCCATAAATTTCTTGCAGAAATAGTTTGTTGTATAGTTCCGTCAGCTGGACTTTTTAATGCCCAGTGTTCATCTTTCTCTACAGCTCTCATAAATGCGTCTGAAATCAAGATACCATGATGAAGATTTAATGATTTTCTATTTGGGTCACCGCCAGTAGGTCTTCTCATTTCTATAAATTCTTCTATCTCTGGATGATCAATTGGAAGGTAACAAGCAGCAGATCCTCTTCTTAATGAACCTTGACTAATTGCCATTGTTAAAGAATCCATAACTTTAATAAATGGAATTATTCCAGAAGTTTTTCCAACTTTACCAATTTTTTCACCAATAGATCTAAGGTTTCCCCAATAACTTCCTATTCCTCCTCCCTTCGCAGCCAACCAAACATTCTCACTCCACAAGTCTAGTATTCCACCTAAACTATCTGAAGCTTCATTTAAAAAACAAGAAATTGGTAATCCTCTTTTTGTTCCTCCATTTGAAAGAATTGGTGTAGCTGGCATAAACCAAAGATTACTAATATAATTATAAAGTCTTTGTGCGTGTAGATTATCATCAGCATATGTGCTTGCAACTCTTGCAAATAAATCTTGATAAGATTCGTTTGGTCCTAAATATCTATCTGCTAATGTGGCTCTACCAAAATCTGTAAGATTAGAATCTCTGGCTCTATCAATCTTGATTATAATTCCTTTTTCGTTTTGAAATAACTCAGTTTCATTGCTTAAAGAAAATAAGTCAGGTCTAATTTTGTTTTGTCCGTCCTCTACATTGGGGCTATAATTAGAGACAGCTTTCTTGAGTGCCTGGGATAGAATTTTATTCATAATTGTTTATTTGTTATAGTTATTGTAACACAAAACAACTACATGTTGTGTGTTATTAACGTTGATATACTATATAAATCATAAATCAACAGAACATTTATAGAACATTAAAAATAAAAATCAACAAAAATATTTAATAAAATATAAGTAATACAAGCAATGTCTAAAGATATAAAAATAGATCCATATGGTTTCAGAGAGTATGACGCAAGATGGTTGTATGAGAAAGACATAAATCAAGCAGGAATAGAGAATCTAGGTAAGGGATTAGGAACTCAAATAATAAAACATACAAAAAAAAATAATCCAAGAGTAATTGTTGGTCATGATTACAGATCATACAGTGAAGAAATTAAATTCAATTTAAAAAAAGGGTTAATTTCAACTGGATGTTTTGTTGAAGATATAAATTTATCATTATCTCCTATGGTTTATTTTGCACAATTTAATCTCGATGCAGATGCTATAGCAATGGTTACAGCTAGTCATAACGAAAATGGTTGGACTGGAGTTAAAATGGGAATCAAAAAAGGTTTAACTCATGCACCAGATGAAATGAAAGAATTAAAAGACATAACTTTGAATAAAAAATTTAACAAAGGTAAGGGTAGTGAAAAAAAAATTGATAACTTTCAACAAGTTTATAAAAATGATTTAATAAATAAAAATAAGATAAATAAAAAAATAAAAGCAGTTGTTGCCTGTGGAAATGGAACTGCTGGAGTTTTTGCGCCTGATATTCTTAGAGGTATTGGTTGTGAAGTAATAGAGTTAGATTGTAAATTAGATTGGACTTTTCCAAAGTATAACCCAAATCCTGAAGACTTAGAAATGCTCCACGCAATAGCAAAAATAGTAAAAGAAAATAACGCTGATATTGGATTTGGCTTTGATGGAGATGGAGATCGTGTTGGTGTGATTGATAATAAAGGAAATGAAATTTTTTCTGATAAAATTGGACTGTTAATAGCTCGAAACCTATCATCTAAACATAAAGGATCAAAATTTGTTGTAGATGTAAAATCAACTGGGTTATATTCTAAAGACAAAATTCTTTTAGAAAATAGATGTGAAACTATTTATTGGAAAACAGGACACTCACATATTAAAAGAAAAGTTAATACAGAGAAAGCATTAGCTGGATTTGAAAAAAGTGGACATTTTTTTTTCAATCAACCACTAGGTTATGGCTATGATGATGGGATTAATTCTGCAATTCAAGTTTGTCATTTATTAAATAACCAAAATAAAATGATGAGTGAAATAATAAATGATCTACCTCACACTTATCAAACCCCTACTATGGCTCCTTTTTGTAAAGATGAAGAAAAATATCAAGTAGTAGAAGATTTAGTTAAACAAGTAGAACAAATCAAAAATAATAAAACTAAAATTGATAATCAAGAAATTACAGAAGTTTTAACTGTAAATGGAGTTAGATTTTCATTTGAAGATGGATCTTGGGGGTTAATAAGAGCTTCATCAAATAAACCATCTTTAGTTATAGTAACAGAAAGCCCAACATCTAACAAAAGAAAGAAAAAAATATTTGAATTTATTAATAATTTACTCCAAAAAACTGGAAAAATTGGTGAATATGATCAAAAAATCTAAACCTATTTTAAACATTTACCAATAGAGCCAAGATTGCACTTCACTCCATCGATCCATACAACATTATTTAAATTTGCACCTTCAAAATTAGCCTGCAAGATATTTGCGCCTGTAAAATCAGCTTCAAACAGATTGCTATTATTAAAATTTGCCTCAATTAAGGAAGCTCCTTTAAAATTAGCTCTTGTTAAATTAGCACTAGAAAAATTGGCCTTTTCAAAATTTCCGCCTTCGAGGTTAGATTCATATAAATTAGCTCTAATAAAAGAAGATTCTGGAAAATTACCGTATGATAAAATTGAGTTCATCATTATACTTTTATCAAATATAACTTTAATAAAACCAGAAAATGATAAGTTAGAATTAGGTAAATATGAACCACTTAAGTTTTGCTCATCTGAAAATTGACAATTAGAGTAATCTACACTATCTGACAATGCATCATCACAGCCTGCATGGAGATCATTTGATAAAAATAGTAATAAAAAAAATATTCCTAATAATTTTTTCATTAGTCAAATTCTAGCATGAATAATTTTTAAAAATAATACACTTATTACGTGTTAAATGTTTAATAGAGAATCAGTTATTATTCATATAGGGGTGATGTAGGGAGACTGAAACCACCCCAACTTAATTAAGAGTTTTATCTACTTTTTCATTAAAGTTTGAAATACTCTAAAATAAACTTAATAGCTACTACCAATAAAAATATACCAAAAAATTTACTTATCTTTTTTTTATCAATTTTATGAACCGTTCTTGCACCTATTCTTACCATAAATGTTGTTATTGGAATAAAAATTAAAAAAGCTGGAATATTTAAGAAACCAATGCTTAAAGGTAAATTTGTATGAAGATAACTTCCTGTAATTAAAAAACCAAAGGCCCCGAATAAAGCTATTAAAAAACCAATAGCAGCTGCGCTACCAATTGCTTTATTAATTGAATATCCAAAAAATTTTAAAATTGGCACATTCATAACAGCCCCACCTATTCCCATTGGTGCAGAAATAAAACCTACAATAAAACCTAATAAAATCTTCAAATGTAATTTGATTTTAATTAATGCATTTTTTTCTTTTTCTTTAAGTAATAATAAATAAATACCTAAAAGAAATATAACTATTGAAAAAAATAAAACTAATGATTTTGTTTTTAATGAAGTAGCAAATATTGTTCCTATAATTACACCAGATATAACAAATACTCCATAACTTTTAACAATATTGAAGTCTACAGCATTATACTTATGATGTGTTAAAACAGAAACTGCAGATGTTGGAACAATTATTGCAAATGAAGTTCCAACAGCTAGATGCATTAAATATTGTTGATCAATACCAATTGAATTAAAAATATAATACAGAAATGGTACGGTTATTAATCCTCCACCTATACCAAAAAGACCTCCTAGAAAACCAACTGGTATAGCTGTAATAATCATTAGTAAAATATAGTAAATATACTCGTTTGCTAAAATTAAATTAAACAGATTAACCTACTCTTATTTCTACATTATTGTATTTAATTTTATCCATAATATGATCTATCTTTTGAACATCCGCATTGCGTACGCACATATTTTGGCTTAAATATCTTTTCCAATAACTTGCACCAGTTTGTCCATGAAACAAACCCAAAGTATGTCTCATTATTTGATTAAGTCTTGTACCTTTTTTGATTTCTTCTTTTATATAAGGAATTAAGTTTTCAATAATTTCCTGTCTACTTGGAATATTTTTGTTATCAAAAATTTCTTTTTCTATTTCCGCTAACAAATATGGCGTATGATAAACTGCTCGACCAATCATCACTCCATCTGTTTTTTTAAGATGTTGTCTGATCTCATCTGTAGAACTAATACCACCATTAATTATTATTTTTTCTTTAGGAAAATCTTTTTTTAAATTATAAACATAATCATATTTTAAAGGTGGTATGTTTAAATTTTGTTTTGGAGTGAATTTTCCCAACATTGCTTTTCTTGCATGAATTATAAAAGTTTTAACTCCAGTTGATTTTAATGTTGATATAAAATTATGTAAATTTTCATAATCTTCAACATCATCGTATCCAATTCTAGTTTTAATTGTTACAGGAAGTGTCGTTGCTGCTTGCATGTTACTTAAGCAATCTGCAACTAACTTAGGCTCCCTCATTAAACATGCACCAAATTTATTTTTTTCTACTTTTTTGCTTGGACATCCTAAGTTTAGGTTAATTTCATCGTACCCAAAATCCTCGCCTACTTTTGCAGCTTCAGCTAAGAGTTTTGGAGACGATCCACCTAATTGTAGTGCAACTGGCTTTTCATTGATGTTAAATTCTAATAATTTTTTTTTATCACCTCTATTGATTGCTTCATCTACAACCATTTCTGTATAGAGAAGTGTATTTTTAGAAATTAATCTCAAGAAAAATCGTTCGTGACGATCTGTGCAATCCATCATAGGAGCTACTGAAACTTTCCTATTCATATTTAGAATTTTATATTATTTTTTTATGAATTTGTAGAGTCTGTATCTTCAGGGTTTGCTTCATTATCTTTTAATTGATCTAAAGAAACTTCTGTTTCTTCAGAAGATACTTCTGATTCTGGATTAACATCAACATCTGCTTCTGTCTTAGTAGTTAATTCCTCTAAATCTTCTTTAGAAACTTGAATTTTTTCAGGAATTTTTCTTGCTCTTTTAGATGGTAATATTGGTGTACCACTCTTTGATATTTCTCCCTTATAAAGATTTTCAAAATCATCCCCTATATCTTCATCGACTTCTGATCCATCGTCAACTTGTTCAATATGTTTTCTTAGTTTATAAACTGCACTTTCAGTTAAATCTGGAACTTTAATTTTTTCTTCTGCTATTTCTCTGAGTGCAATGACTGTATTTTTATCATTATCTCTATCTATGGTCGGCTCTAAACCAGAATTTAGTTGTGTTGCTCTTTCTTTTGCAACCAACACTAATTCATAAGGACTTTCTACTTTATCAACACAATCTTCTACAGTAACTCTTGCCATGGTGGGTTGTTTATAATGAGCTTAATAAAAAATCAAGGTATTTTTATATGTATATAGGTTTAATTTTTTTTCTAAAAAGTATGAGCAATATCACAATAATCGCAATATAAATTGCGCTGAATATTGCTATTGAATTAATTGTATAGCCTGCATCGATTAAAGTTCCAAATATTGCAGTTCCTGCAGCTGTTGCAAACACCATTAAACCTGAAGTTAAAGCTTTAATACTACCTATATGTTTTACTCCATAAATTTCTGCCCAAGTAGATGATCCCAATACATTTGCTAACCCATTAGTAATACCAATTAAACCTAAGAAAATAAAAGATGAATAAGAACTATCAAATAAATATAAGACTATAGCAGATATAAATAATGGTATATTCATATAAATTAGTAGTTTTCTACTTGTAAACTTATCAATCAAAACTCCACTTATAGATAAAGTAATTACAGATAAAATAGAATATACCATAAATGATTGTGCCATAATATATGGACCCCAATTTTTTGAGGTAATAATAAACGATTGATAAACAAAAACACCAGTAGCAATTGATGGCATTGATAACATATTTAAAGAAACTATATAAAATCTGTAATCTTTAAGAACTTCTGCTCTTGTCCACTGTTTTATATTGATACTTTCTTTTTTTTTTTCGTAAGATCCTTCTCTTGACTGAAGTTTAAGTTTGCCAATCAATAAAAATGAAGATATCGGCAATACAACTAAAACAAATATTGAAATATAAACCCAAATATCTCTCCAAGTTATAATGGTTAATAAAAAAACCATTAGAATTGGTAGAGTAAATTCAGCTGCTGATAATCCTAACCAAGTAAAGCTTAAAGCTTTACCTCTTGTTTTTTCAAAAAACCTGGAAACTGTTGTGGTTGCAGTATGTGACATTAGTCCTTGACCACTTAATCTAAGAAGAAAAATTCCAATAAATAATAATGGTACAATTTTAATTGTAGAAAAAAAATAACATGCAATAGAAAGTAAAATTATTACAAATAAAGAAAACCTAAAAGCATCAATATCATCAATTTTTTTACCAACCCACATTAATATTAAACTGCTAAATAAAGTAGCTGAGGCATAGATTGTGCCAAATTGTCCTTGAGAAATTAATAAATCTGTTCTTATGCTAGAATTAAATATTCCAATAAAATAACTCTGTCCAAAACTAGAAAAAAATGTAACTATAAAACCAAATAAAATTACTTTAAAACTTAAATTTTTAAACATGGGAAAAATAAATTATGTCTTGTAATGTTGCTTTCATAGGTCTCGGTGTAATGGGTTACCCAATGGCTGGTTATATATCAAAAGCTGGTCATAATGTAACTGTTTATAATAGAACAGCTTCAAAAGCTGATAAATGGATCTCAGAATATAAAGGTTTAAAAGCAGATACTCCAGCAAAAGCATCTGAAGGTAAGGATTATATATTTACATGTGTTGGAAACGATAATGATCTTAGAGAAGTAACCTTTGGAGATAATGGAATTTTTAAAACAATAAAAGAGAATGCTGTTTATATAGACAACACAACAGCTTCAGCAACAATTGCTAGAGAAATTCATGAATATGCAAAAAAAAATGGTTTCGGTTCATTAGATGCTCCCGTGTC
>CACGJS010000003.1 GCA_902573385.1 uncultured Pelagibacteraceae bacterium
TATCTAAAAAAATGAAACTTGATTATCCAAATATTAAAGTTGTGGGATGTTTATCGCCATCTTTTAAACCCACTTTTAACAAGACTGAAACAGATAAAATAATCAAATATATAAATAATAAAAGAGCAGATGTTCTTTGGATAGGATTAACTCAGCCAAAACAAGAAAAATGGATATATGAAAATTATTCTAGGTTAAATGTAAAATTCGCTGGGACTGTTGGTGCAGTATTTGATTTTTATTCGGACCAAATTAAAAGAGCTCCCACAATTATTCAAAATTTAAGTTTAGAATGGATTCATAGAATTTATCAAGACCCAGGAAGGTTGTGGGCAAGATATTTAGTTTCAAATCTTTATTATATGTTTAAAATAATACCAAATATAATTTATTTAAGGATGCTATATATCTTTAGAAAATATGTTAAATAAATTAATTAAAAATTTTAAACTAGATTTTTTTTCAACCTTAAAAAAAATTTTATTTTATCCTTTTATGTATTTTTTTGACAAAAAACGTCAAATGAAAAAAAAAATCTTACATTTAAATGATGTTGAAGATAGATTTACTAAAATTTACCAATCTAACTACTGGAATAATGATGAGAGCGTTTCTGGTTTTGGTTCAACAGTTGCTGCAACTGAAAATCTTAGATCCCAATTAACTGTTATATTGGAGAAATTCAATATTGAAACAATTTTAGATGCTCCGTGTGGAGACTTTAACTGGATGAATTTATTTTTAAAAGAAAATAAATTAAAAAATTATATTGGGGTTGATTTAGTATCTGAAATGATTAAGAAAAATAATGAAAACTTTAAAAATGATACTATAAATTTTATTAAATTAGATATAATTAAAGACCCTCTGCCCAACTCAGATTTATTGATTTGTAGAGATTGTCTTATTCATTTTAGCTACAAAGATATTCATAAATTTTTACAAAACTTTAAAAATTCCTCTATAAAATATTTGCTTACTACTAATTTTTATTTTGATAAAAATACAGATTACATAACTAAAGATATTATAACTGGTGATCATAGAATAACTGATTTAAATTCAGAACCAATTAATTTTCCAAAATCGATATTTAGTATTAAAGATTATGATGTCGATAATATTGGAACAGCTTACATGGATTTATTTGAAAAATCACAAATCGATAGTATAAAAATACCTAAGATTTTATGATGCAAAAGATTCTTATTACAGGTGGTGCTGGTTACATAGGTAGCCATATAGTTGAAAAACTTGTTAAGACAAATAAAAATGTTTTTATATTAGACAACCTATCAACTGGTTTTAGAAGATTAATTAACAAAAAAGCTACTTTTATAAAAGGTGATATTGCCAATACTGCCAAAGTTAAAAAGATTATTAATAAAAATAATATTGATAGTATAATACACTTGGCTGCCCACCTTAATGTAAGTGAAGCTGAAAAGTATAAAAAAAAGTATAATAAAAATAATATAAGAGGTACACTAAGATTAATTGAAGCCTGTAAGAATTCCAATATTAGAAATATAATTTTTTCATCATCATGTTCAGTATATGGAAGTATCAATGGTTCTGTTGATGAAAAAAAAAAGCCCAATCCCCAAGGTCATTATGCTTACACAAAATATAAAGGTGAACAAATAATAATAAAAAATTCAAAAAAATATAATTATCAATATGCTATATTAAGATATTTTAATGTTGCTGGTGCTAGTGACTCAAATAAAATTGGTGAAATTCAAAAATCATATGGCCATTTAATTAAGAATTTAGCGATACAATCATTAAAAAAAAGACCAAAAATATCTATTTTCGGAAATAACTATAATACAAAAGATGGAACCTGTGTGAGAGATTATGTACATGTTTCAGATCTTGCGGATATTCATATTAAAAGTTTAAAATACATTGATACAAAAAAGAAATCGATAACCCTTAATTGTGGTTATGGAAAAGGATATTCTGTTTTAGATATAGTTAATATTTTTAAAAAGATGAATAAAAGATTAATAGTTAATTTTGCAAGAAAAAGACCTGGAGATGTGGCTCAAATTTATGCGAATATTACAAAATTAAAAAAAACTTTAAAATGGAAACCTAAGAAAAATGATTTTAGAAAAATTTTAAAAAGTGCTTTTAAGTGGGAGAAAAAGATATAGATTTCAGCGATTAATTTTTATAATAATCCAAATACCATTTCAAAAATTTCTTAATTCCAGTTCTATAATTTGTTTTAGGATTATATCCTGTTATTTTTTTTAATAATGTAGTATCTGACAAAGTTATTTTAACATCACCTTTTTGCATCGGCATATAATTTCTTATAGCTTTTGCGCCGAGTTCTTTTTCTAATACATTAATAAAATTTAAAAGATAAACTTTATGAGTATTACCTATATTCAAAATTCTAAATGGTGCTACAGGAGATAGGCTATCATTTTTAATTTTTCCTAATTGTTTTAAATTAGGAGCTTTATTTATTAACTTGTAAATTCCATCTACAATGTCGTCAATATAAGTAAAATCGCGATACATTTTACCTCGATTATAAATATCAATTTTTTTTTTATTAATTATTCCTTTAGTAAATTTAAATAAAGCCATGTCAGGTCTTCCCCAAGGACCATAAACAGTAAAAAATCTTAACATGGTAATTGGTATTTTCCATATATTTGAGTATGCGTGTGCCATACTTTCAGTTGATTTTTTTGTTGCAGCATAAATACTTAATTGTGTCTCAGTTTTATCAATCTCTTTAAAAGGTAATTTTTTATTTGCTCCATAAACTGAAGAACTAGATGCAATTAAAAGATGTTTAACATTAACTTTTTTAGCAAGTTCAATAATGTTGTAAGTTCCTATTATATTAGAGTCCAAGTATACTCTTGGTTTTTCAATACTGTATCGTACTCCCGCTTGTGCTGCTAAATGAATTATAACTTTAGGTCTAAATTTTAAAATTGAATTACTTAGATTTTTTTTATTTTCAAGTTTACCTTTAGTAAACGAAAATTTTTTATATTTATTTAAGATTTTATATCGAGCTTTTTTTAATTTAACATCATAGTAATTATTCATAGAGTCAAACCCATGAACTTGATAACCCTTATCTAAAAGTTTTTTAGATAAATGAAAACCAATAAATCCTGACGATCCAGTTATAAAAAATTTCATATATTTTTGTATAAATTACAAGATAATTAAAACCTCAATAAATACTTTAATCAATATGTATACATCTTATGCATTAATATCAATATTTGAGCTTTTAAATTAGAAATATATTAATTCTTAGTTAAATTGTACTAAAGTTCCTACAATAATTATTCCCCAATACGCAGATAATCCTAAAAATATGCCTGCTTTCATTTTGTTTTTTTTAATTTCAAAGGGTAATTTTTTAATTAAATCAGACATTATTATGCTAAATAACATCCTATTAATATTTGTCAAATAATTATTGAAGAGTTTAAAAAAAATTTTATAACTTTTTTTCTAGAATTAATAAATCGTAGCTCCAAAAACTTTAACCTCATTATCTTCGACACCAAGAACTAAACGACCTAAAAACTCACCTGGTATTTCTTTGCTTCTTTGTTTAAAGAGCACTGTGATATTCACGCCTCTTCTAAGACATCCAAATGGTTCATAATCTTCTGATAAACTTGATAAAAGCTTATTATTTGCCCACTGTTTACCAAGCTCAACTTCATTAGCACCAAACAACATCTGAGATCCAAAATCTTTTGTAAATCCACCATAATCCTTCATATTAGAAGTCTTAACCAAATTGGCCCAAATTGGTTTAGCTATAGCTATAATTTCATCGTCAGATTTTTTTAGCAGATCCATTTTTTTAATTACTACTTAAGAAGCTTTTTTCTTTTCGTTTTCATCGACTATGTGATAAACGGGCACTTTTTCCATACTAAATTTACCAGTTTTAGGATCACGTCTTGAAACCGTTAAGCAATGCCAGTTATCATCGTCTAATTTCATATGATCACCTCTATAATAATAACCTGGCCAACGTGTTTCTTCTCTAAACATTGTGTGTTCGGTTACACATTGTGAAGTTAAAGCTCTATGTTTTAGCTCCCAAGCTCTCATAAGTTGGTGTAAATCCTCTGCACCTACATTTTCTAAATCTTCTTCTAACCAAGCTAGTAATTCTAGTCCTCTTTTAAGCATGTTAGCATTAGTCATATAATTAGTGGCTATTCCGCCTACATACTCATCCAT
Organism: uncultured Pelagibacteraceae bacterium; assembly: GCA_902573385.1. Taxonomy (GTDB): domain Bacteria; phylum Pseudomonadota; class Alphaproteobacteria; order Pelagibacterales; family Pelagibacteraceae; genus Pelagibacter. The sequence continues at coordinate 4,246 of CACGJS010000003.1, forward strand.
AATTCTTTGGAGACGTTGCAGTCCTTGGATTGGTGAAATATAACTTGGCGAAACAGTTCCACCTGTAATCTCATTTCTAGATACTGTGTAATTTTCTAAAGGTTTAAATACTACTTCTTTAAAATTTTCACACTGTTTATCAGTAACATTAATCCCTTCTGCTTTTTGATCTTGAATATATTTAACAGCAGCTTTTGCAGCTAAACGGCCTTCTGTAAATGAACCAGAAGAAAATTTATGTGCACTTCCACCTACCGTATCTCCTGCTCCAAAAAGTCCATCAACCGTTAACATTCTATTATAACCCCAGAAATATTCAGGTGGAGAAAGATCTTCAGGGCCACTTACCCAAGCTCCTGAACAAGTAGCATGAGAACCCATTACATACGGTTCAGAAGTTGTTAGTTCTGGGTTAGTATATTTAGGGTCAATATTTTGAGAAGCCCAAACAACAGCTTGTCCTACAGTCATACCTAAGAAATTTTCCCATCCTACAGTCTCTAAATGTGGATCTTGAAAAGCCTCTGTTGTAACCATATGAATTGGTCCACCACCAGCCATTGTCTCTTGAATAAAAGCATGATTTCTTAAACAGGTTGGTGTTGGGTGATGATCAATATATTCTCCAACTAATTCTTTAGTTTGATCATACCATTTTTTCTCATAATTTTCTCCATTAGCATTTTGAGTATAAGTTTTAAGGTGCAAGAAATAAGCTCCTACAGGACCATAGCCATCTTTGAATCTACATAAAACTATTCTATTTTCCATTTGAGTCATCTTAGCACCAACTGCTATAGGTAAAGCATAAGCAGAACCGTTACTCCATGGGGCATACCAAGTTCTACCCATTCCCTCACCTACGGCTCTTGGTTTAAAAATATGGGACGCTCCACCTGCTGCAACGATTACAGTTTTTGCTCTGAATACATGAAAATCGCCAGTACGCATATTAAATCCTACGGCACCACCTATTCTATTTTCTTTTTCCTCATCCATTAAAAGGTGAGTAATCATTATTCTATTATAAATCTTATCTGCTGATTTTTTTGCTGCCTCAGCAACAATTGGTTTATAGCTCTCACCATGAATCATAATTTGCCATTTACCCTCTCTAAGATAACGGCCTGTTTCTTCATTTTTCATCATCGGTAAACCCCACTCATCAAACATATGTACTGTTGAGTCGACATGACGTGCCATATCGTAACCTAAATCTTCTCTAACCATTCCCATTAAATCATTACGGGCGTACCTTACATGGTCTTCAGGTTGGTTTTCACCCCATTGCATCCCCATATAACAATTTATAGCGTATAGTCCTTGAGCAACTGCTCCACTTCTATCTATATTTGCTTTTTCAACACAAATAATCTTTAAGTCTCTACCCCAGTGTCTAGCTTCAAAAGCTGCGCCAGTACCTGCCATACCTCCACCAACTACTAAAACATCACAATCTTCATAACAAGTTTTGTGTTTAGACATTAATAATAAACTCCCTTTTTAAATGACTCCTTAGGTACGCATGGTAATTCTCCATCAATATTTAATCCTTCTGGTTCAGTGTAAAGTCTTTGAGAATTAATTTCTCCCTGGTTTGGTTTATCACCTTCTGCTAATTTAGGAATAAACTTACCCCATGGTTTAGTGGTGATTGGTGAAACAAAATCTTTAGTTGTTCCATTTCTAAATTTTATTTTCCAAGAAATTGTTCCTTTTTCCTCTTCACGTCTAACTCTAACACTATGACCCATTGGTGCAAAGTCCGCATAACCACGAACATCAATTGCATGATTGGGGCAAGCCTTTACGCATGAATAACACTCCCAACAAAAATTTGGTTCAATATTAACAGCTCTTCTTATATTTTCATCAATATGCATAATATCAGATGGACAAATATCTACACAATGTCCACATCCATCACATCTAGTCATATATACAAAAGTTGACATATTATTTTTTCTCCTTTTTTAAAATTATCATAATTAATAGTGTTTAGGTTGTTCCCTTTTAATGCCTAAACCAAATTGTTTAGGTTCATCAGCAAGCGGTGGAAGATTATCTCTTGAGCCATCTGCTTCAGCTAAATTTTTTTGTATAGCAGCACCTGGTTTATAAAACATATGTGCAAATTTAGACCAATAAACTCCTCCAAATAAAACAAGATTAGACATTATATATAAAGTTAAAAAAACTTTATCATCCCATCTATTCTCTAAATTTAAAGACTGAGTATAAGACCATGCTAAACCAAATGTAGCACACGCTAACAAAGCTAATACAAATAAATCTGCTTTTATAATTCTATACCAAGGATAGGCTTCAGCTAAAACATCTACTCTTAAAAATAACCAAAACCAATATCCACCAACACATGTCATTATCGCTCCTACATGCCACATAATTGGCCAGACCGAAGGAGTTATTTTATCTTCTGAAGTATAACAAAAAATCATTACAACTGATGCTATCCAAAACAATATAGTTCCATACATTCCTAAAACATGTGCAATTCTTCTTTTTCCAGCTCCTAATTCTGCTGTTGTTGCAATATCTGTTGCTATTGTTTTTGCAATTACAGAGACTTTCTTTCCTGTACCAAGTTCTTTTGTTGCAGATAATTTTGCTTTCTTTGCATTATCAAAAAAATATTTAACATTTTTTTTGTGAATAATGTCTACTAGAGTGCCAATTATTACTAAAACAACCATTATAATTACAAAAATTTGCAGTAATGTAGGGGATACACTTTCAGCAAGCACAGCAAATGGATTGTTAAACATCATATTGTTACTCTTTAGAATCTAAAATAAATTTAAATGTTTCTAATATAGTTGAAATAATAGATCAACCGTTATATCCGACGCAAATTGATAGTAAAAATACAACTTATACTTTACGAGTATAGTGCTGTTTTGATGGTATCACAGACCTAACACCACCCTGAGGATTGTCAACATCTCCTTCTCTTCTTGGAATTAAATGAATATGACAATGCATGATAGATTGACCTGCTACTATTCCTGAATTTGTTCCAATATTATAACCACTTACGGTAGGGTCCTCAATCTCTATTTGTTTTTTTGCTTTTTTAATTAATTGGTTGCAAGCAATTATTTCACTATCTGTAAGTTCAAAAAAATCGTTAATGTGTCTTTTTGGAATTATTAAGCAGTGATGTATTGAAACTGGATATGAATCATAACTAGCATAAGCTAATTCATTTTCAAAGACTAATTCTTTTTTTCTTATAACACAAAATAAACAAGGATTATTAGGATCATTCATATTATTTATAGATAGAACATTTACTCATCTCTGTCTTGTATAATTTTGATAAAATATTATAAAATTTAAAATTTTTTCTTCTCCATTTAATATCATTAATGGTTTTGACAGACGCAACACCTTTGCCAGATCCGATAAGAATTATTTCATCATATTCATGTAAAGACTTAATGAAAATATCTTTTTTGACAATTTTAATAAATTTTTTTTTAAAAAAATTAAAAGTAATTCCTTTATATATATTACTAATAGGAGAATATATTTTATTTTTTTTAATAAATAATATGTTTGATGTTCCGCTTTCAAATATTTTTTTATTATTACACAAGGCAATATCAGATTTTGAGGTATCCATTTTAGATAAATACTTTAGAATCACTTGGTATCTTAAGTTTTTAAACATTGGATCGTAACGTTTATAATTAACTATTTTTAAATTAAATTCTCTTTTGGGATTAAATCTTTTTCTTAAAGAAATAGATATAATGTTTTTATTTACCGCAACTCTTAATAGGTGGTTATACTTTTTATTTTTTTTTATATTTAGTTTTATTAATTTAAGAATTTTTTTTTCTATATCAATTTTATACAATTTATAAACTTTTAAAGATTTAATTAATTTTTTAATATGCTTTTTAAAAAATAAAATTTTAGGTGGTTTTCCAAAAATCCACATTGTAGTAAACAAACCATAATCACCCCAAAGATCATTAAAATTTACTTCTTCGAGGTTCTTAAGTTGATAAGATTTTTTTAATAAGTAAGTTACCATTTTCAGTTAAAAAAGATTCTGGGTGAAATTGAAATCCATATATTTTTTCTTTATTATTTTCTATTGCCATTGCAATGTTTGAAATATCACATCTCATAGTAATTTCAAAATTTTTTGAAGCAAATGGTTCTTGTAACTTTAGCGAATGATATCTTCCTACTTTAAATTTTTTATTTTTTTTAAATAAAGAATTATTACTAATTACTTTAACTTTTGATTGGTATCCATGATATATTTTACTTTGTTGTACTATTTTACCTTTCTCACAGTACAAAATTTGTTGAAATCCAAGGCATATACCAATAATTTTTTTTTTTCCTTTATATTGTTTATAAATTTTAGATGTTATTTGATAATCTTTTGGAGAACCTGGTCCAGGAGAAAAGACAATTACTTTAGCTTTATTTAGTTTTTTTTTGTTAATTCTATTAAAGTTGTCACAATAAACAGAGTCAAAATTTTCAAATTGATGTACAACGTTATGTGTAAAGGAATCTTTATGATCAATTATATATATCATTTATATAAGTCTATCAAAGCTTTAGCTTTTATAAAATTTTCATTAAACTCATGATTAACGTTGCTATCAATTACTACCCCAGAAGCGACCGAAATTTCTGAATAATTTTGAAAATTTAAAATAGATCTAATAATTATATTAAATCTCATATCTCCGTTAAATTTAATATACCCAAAACTTCCCGTATAAATATTTCTACCCTCTTTTTCTTGAGCATTAAGAAGATTAAGAGTGCTAATTTTAGGACAGCCTATAACAGAGCCACCAGGCATCATTGCTTTAATAATATCCAATGAAGAAACTTTTTTCTTTAATTTTCCACAGATCAAACTTACATAATGATAAAGGTCTTTATATTCTTCTACAGTTTTTTTTTTTATTATTTTTACAGATTTAGGTATACAAATTTTAGACAAATCGCTTCTTTCCATGTCTACAATCATATTGTGTTCTTTAGTTTCTTTAATATTTTTTTTGAAAAAATTTAATGCTTTTATCTCATTCAATTTTTTATTTTTTTTTAAAGTTCCAGCTATTGGTTTTGTCGATATAAAATCATTTTTTTTAGTAATTAAATTTTCAGGAGAACAGCTAATTATTGAATAATTTTTATCTTTAATCATAAAAGATTCTGATGCCAAATTACTTTTTGTTAATTTACAAAAAAAATCTAAAGCATCTATTTTGGATTTGTTTTTATATTTAGTACAAATTTTAATTTGATAAGTTTCACCAGATTTAATTTTTTTTTTAAATTTATTAAAAATTTTTGCATATGTATTTTTATTAATATTAATTTTAAAAAATTTATAAGATCTTATTTTATTTTTTGATTTATAATATAATTTATTAGAAAGCTCTATTTTGGTTTCTGGTTTATAAAAAATTCCTTTAGGAAATTTCAAGTTATTCTTTTTTTTTACTTTAACGTCTATTAGATGATTTAAGATTTCATAACCAAAGAAACCTATGAATAAATCAGTATTTTTTTTCTTTGACTTATTTTTAGTAATTTGATTGATAAAATTATTAACATTTTTATTTGTTAAAATTTTTTTTTTAGAAAAATCTGTATAGAGGTCAAAACCTTTTTTAGATCTATAGATGATATATGGTTTATTAGATTCACTAAGTTTTTTTAAATAATTTTTTTTATTCAATTTAATTTTCTACTTGTAATCTTAAAACTGCTTTTTCTTTTATTGGTAAATGTATAATTCCAGCAAACACAGATAAAAAAATAGCTAAGTACCAAGCATAATCATAAGACCCATAAAGATCATAAAATAATCCTCCTAAATATGCACCAAAAAAAGATCCAATCTGATGACTTAGAAAAACAATACCATATAATAATCCTAAAAATTTAGTTCCAAATATATGAGCAACTATACCGACAGTTGCAGGTACTGTACTCAACCATAAAAAACCAAAGCTAGCTCCAAATAAAAAAGCAGAGATATTGCTTGCTGGCATAAAAATGAAAAATATAATTGATACACCTCTTAAAAGATAGATGGCACTTAATATTATTTTTTTACTCATCTTTGATGATAAATATCCACTAAATAATGAACCAAAAATATTAAAAAAACCTACTAATGATAGAATCATAGCTGCAGTCCATCCTTCTAATCCTCTATCAATTACATAAGTTGGCACATGTGTTCCAACTAATGTTATATGAAAACCACAGACAAAAAAACCTGCTGTTAAAAGTACGTAGCTTCTATTACTCATAGCTTCTTTAAGAGCTTCCAATGTAGATTGATCATTAGGTTTTTCAATTGACTGATTTACTGTTGGTGATTTAACGAAAAATGCAATTAAAAAACCAAATATTAAAAAAATCATAAAAATAAATAATGTTTCCACCCAACCATTATTATTTAAAGAATAAGTTGTATATAATGGTGAGATAAAATATCCAAAGGAACCTACAGAAGTGACTATGCTCATCGCTATAGTTCTATTAGATAAAGGGAAGTGTTTACCTACTATAGACATTGGAATACTGATTGCAGTGCCACCAAGACCAATACCTATAAAAAGCCCCATATTAATTTGAAAAAAAATACCAGTATTTGGTCCTGCATATAATAAGTAAATTCCAATAATATAAAAAACAAATGCTAAAGTGATAGCTTTATGACCTCCATACTTGTCTGCTATTGCACCAAATATAGGTCCTGTAAGACCCCAGCCTAACATTTGAATACCTATTGCTAGTCCAAATTCAGTATTAGTAATGCCAAGGTCTTTATTAAAATCAATAAAAAACATTCCAAAAACTTGTCTGACACCTAAAGATATTAGAACTACTAAGCATGCAGCAATTAAAGTTGTTAAAGCAGTATTATTTCTTATAAATTTTTCTGAACTCATTTAATGTGTTTAAGAGATCTTTTTAAATCAGCAATTAAATCTTTTGGATCCTCTAAACCTATATGCAGTCTGACTAAATGTTCATCCTTAGCTAGATTTAAATATTTTCTATTTCCTTGCTCTCTTAATTCTTGGTGTAAGGCAAGACTCTCAAAGCCTCCCCAACTATAACCATATCCAAATAGTTTTAATGAATTTACAAATTTAATAATGGATTTTTTATTTTTGGATTTTATTCTTAAACCCATTAAACCTGAAGCACCACTATAATATTTTTTCCACATCTTAAAATTAAAAGATTTTTTTTTATATGGATATAGAAGTTTAATATTTTTATATTTTGATAAAAAACTTGCCACTTTTTTTGCATTTCTCTCGTGTTTATCCAAACGAACATCTAAAGTTCTTAAACCTCTTGTAATTAAGTATGCATCATCTGGTCCTAATCTTAAACCAGTTATTTTATCAGTTTTTTGTACTTGTTTAAAAACTTTTTTATTAACAGCTAAACTTCCACCCATTACATCTGAATGACCCGAGTAATATTTTGTAGCTGAAACAATTGACATATCGAATCCTAATTTAATTGGTTTAAAAAAATATGGAGTAGCCCATGTGTTATCAATAATAGTAAATATTTTCTTTTTTTTTGCTATAGAAATTATTTTACCAAGATCTTGAAATTCAAATGAATTACTTCCTGGATTTTCAACAAAAATTAGTTTTGTTTTTTTTGTTATATTTTTTTCTAAAGTTTTTAAATCACTTGGATTATAAAAAACTGTTTTAATGTGAAATTCTTTTAAAAAATCTTGAGTTAATAAGCGTGTTGGACTATATACTGGATCAGCTACAAGAATTTCATCACCAGGTCTTACTACACTAAAAATTCCTAAAAAAACTGAACCAAAACCTGTTGGTGTTAAAAAAACATGATAACATTCTTCCATTTTAGTTAAAATTTTTTGAAGAACGTGAGTGGTTGATGTCCCTTGTCTTCCATAATCAAAATGACCACCTGTAGGATCTTTTCTTGCTTTATTTTGTGTTTTTCTAATATCTTGCATAGATTTAAAAATAATAGTTGAAGCTCGAACTACTGGAGGGTTCACTGACTGATTATGGTAATCTTTTGCTGTATGTTTTAAAAAAGTTTTAAACGATTTACTCATAATAAAAATTGATATGTTTGAATGACAATGCTATATCCCTCAAATATGTCAATAAAATTATAAAAATAGGAATATATGGGCTACCCGAAAAAACACAGAGGACGAAGAAAAATGGGCTCTAAAAAAAGAAGAGCAAGAAAGAAAAATAAGAAGAAATAAGCTTAATTAGTTCATGAATGGTAATATTGTTAAAGTAAGAGCTCTAAGTATATGGATTTTTTTAATCCCTTTTATAGCTGTTAATACTTGTTTATATATTACAACAAACCTTCACTCCCTTATTGATCAACCTTACAGACTTTTTGATACCTTTCCTTACATAGATGGAGGAACATCTATTAGCAGAACTGCAAGATATTTTCCTAACTATTTAATATTTAAACCAGCAATGTTTTTAACATCTTATTTACTGATTAAGTATTGGTTGTTAAATAAAAAAATTGTTAATTCATTTGAACAAAACCACAAATATATTAAAAAATTTATTTTTTTTGGAATTGCTTCTGCAATTGCTCTTACAATACATTCAATATTTTTAGGAATTAAGTTTGACAATGATCTTTATAAGTTATTCAGAAGGATAATTATGTTATCATTCATCATATTTGAGATAATTGCACAAGCTTATTTGGTTGCAACTTTTTACTCATTTAAAAATAAATTACAAAATTATATATATTATAAAATTTTAACTTTAAAAATGTTCTTAGTTTCAATTTTAATAATTGTAGCTGTAATAAGTATTCCTATCATTAGCTTACCTGGAAATGATTTTTTAGGTTTCAACTTAAAATACTTTAAACATGCTTTAGAGTGGGACTATTTTATAGGTGTGATATCTTTTTACTTATTAACTTTTTTTATGTGGAAAAAAAATAATTAAATATTTTAATTATTTATAAATCCATCCTCCACCTAAAACTTTATAGCCTTCTTGGTTTTTAGAATAAAATACGCATGCTTGACCTGGAGAAATTCCATATTCATCCTCTAATAAGTTTACTTTTGCTCTATTTTTTTCAATTTTTATATTTGCTTTGATTAATTTTCCAGTAGATCTAACTTTAACTAAAATCATGTTATTCAGTTCACAATTATCAACTAATAAGTTTAAATTTTTTAACTTGATTTCTCTTTGGATCAAAAATTTTTTTGGACCAACAAATATTTCATTTTTTTTTGAATTAATTTCAATTACATATAATGGCTCCTCATAGGCAATCCCAATTCCTTTTCTTTGACCTATTGTATAATTAACTATTCCATTATGAACACCTATAACTTTACCTTTTAAATCTTTAATATTTCCTTTTTTTAATGAATTTGGTTTTATTCTCTCAATAACTGAAGTGTAATCTCCATTTGGTACAAAACATATATCTTGACTATCAGGTTTGTCAGCAACATTTAAATTAAGTTCATTTGCAATTTTTCTGGTTTCATCTTTTTTAAATTTTCCAAGTGGAAATCTTAAAAAATTTAATTGTTCTCGTGTAGTATTAAATAAAAAATAACTTTGGTCTCTATTTTCATCAATAGCCTTATACATATTTGTTTCGTGATCATTTGATACACTTCTAACATAATGACCAGTTACAAGTGCGTCAGCGTTTAATCTTTTAGCTTCCTCAAATAAATCTCTAAATTTTACTGTTTTATTACATTGAATACATGGAACTGGTGTCTCTCCATTTAGATAGGAGTCTACAAAATTATTTATAACACCATCTTTAAATTTATTTTGATAGTAAAGAATCTTATGTTCAATTTTAAGTTTATCAGCAACTCTCTTAGCATCCATGATATCTTGACCAGCACAGCATTGCTTAGATTTTGCTGTCTCTTTTGTGTCATCATAAAGTTTAAGAGTAATACCTATAACTCTGTAACCTTCATTTTTCATTAAGGCTGCGACTGTAGAGGAATCTACTCCTCCAGACATCGCTACAACAACCAATGTATTCTTTGGATCCTTAGATATTCCTATTGAATTAAATTTTTTCATATTTAGTGATATTTATTATTATATTTAATATAAGTAAATTAAATGATTTTAAATTATGAACCAGGTGACAGAGTAATTAACTCTAATAATAAAGATTGGGGTGTTGGACAAATCCAGTCAATAATTAATGAAAAGGTTACTATTAACTTTGAAAATGTTGGAAAAAAAGTAATTAACGTCAAAAATATTAAAATTCAAAAAATAAATAAATGAATATAGAAGAAACTAAAAAAATTACTCTTTCATTGATTGAAACATTTAATGAGGCAGGTCAAGTTGCCTTAAACTTGAGAAAGGCAGGATTAAAAAAAAAAATTAAGCCTGATAACACGCCTGTCACTAATGGTGACCTTGAAGTTAATAAAATTTTAACAAAAAAAATAGCTAAAGTAACTCCAAATATATCAATAATTTCTGAAGAAAACTTAACTAATAAATATGACAAAAATTTAAATAATTTTTGGTTAATAGATCCAATAGATGGAACTAATGATTATATTAATAATAAAGATGAGTTTACTCTAAATGCTGCCTTAATACTGAACAAAAAACCAGCTATAGGGATAATTGCCGTTCCTGCTAAAAACAGAATTTTTTATTCTTATGCAAGATCAAATAGTTATGAATTAATTAATAATAAAGAAATTAATTTGAATAATATTAAAAATAAAAATAATAAAATTAAAGCTGTTAGTTACTCCGATTACCTAAAACCAGAAATTTTGGAAATACATAATAAATATAATGTTGATTCTTATGTTAAAATGAAAAGTTCTTTAAAGTTTTGCGTAGTTGCGACTGGAGAGTTCGATCTTTATGTTGCAGAGCCAAGAGCTTGCGAATGGGATATAGCTGCTGGTCATGCTATATTAGAACATGCTGGAGGTAAGATTACTGATTTTCAAGGTAACGAAATTTTATATGGTAAAAAAAATTTTAAAAACCCAAGTATAATTCTAAAAAGCAAAAATATTATATAATGAATGAGCAATTAAAAACAATATTAATTATTATAACTTCTGTTTCAATATTCGGTTTATTAGTGTTTGTGTATGTAAGAAATTATATGAAAAATAAAATTGAATATTTTAAAAAAAAAAAATTAAATAACAAAAACTAAAGCAACTTGATAATTTTAATATACTCGTCTTTATCTATATTCATTATTCTTTTTGAAGTTTCAAAATCAAAGCCATTCCTTGCTAAAAGAGAAATATCTTTTTTATAAAACAGTGGTCTATTGTCTTGAGTTCTAGCAGGTCCAATTCTTTTTTTTTTACACATTTTTATTCCTGAAAAAAAATCTTGATCTGAATTATCGTCTTTGATTTTATCGATTGTTTCTTTAATATAATGATCGTTGATACCTTTTGAAATTAGATAATTTCTTATTTTGTTAATTGAACTGCCTTTTTGAATTAAACTCCTAGATTTACTCTCTGAGTAAAATTTATCACTTATGAATTTTGTTTCTTCTAAATCTTTTAAAACGATATCTATTAAATTTTTAACTTCTTCTTTTTTAACAGTTGGTATTGAAGATTTTAAATATTTTTTTAATAAATAAGTTTTTAGCTGTTGTTTTGAAGGCGCGTACTTTTCTATGTAGGAAAATGAGAAATTTCGCATTTCTTCGACAGTAACTTCTAGTGTTTTTTTTCTATTTTTAATAGGAATCATTGTATCTCTAATATAATATATTTTTTATGATCGAAGAAATTTATACATATTTTACATTTGAAATGATCTATTTATGGTTAAACTTTAGTGTTTTACCTTTTTGGACTATATTGATTTTTTTTCCTAATTCAAAAATATGTAAAATTTTTATAGTATCAATACTCCCCATTATAATTTTTACAATAATTTATATATATTTAATTTATACTATTTTTAACGAGGGTTATGACTTTCTGTCTAATTTTGACTTATATTTAGGAATTGATCAATTAAAAAAATTATTCTCTAACACTTCCTTCTTGATCTTATTTTGGATTCATTTTTTGTCTATCAATTTATTTTGTGGCGCTTGGATAGTTAATGATAGTCAAAAATTCTATATTTCTAAAATTTTAATTTCGTTACCATTAATTATAACTTATTTTATAGGACCATTAGGGTTGCTTATTTATTGGATTATTAGAATTTTTTATGCAAAGAGAATTAGTTTTTATAATTAAACTATCTTAAAATCACTTTGGCTTATTGCACCAAAGCCACCTTCTATGTGTGAAACTTTTTCAAAACCCATGTCTATTAAAGATTTTGCAGCCAAAGCAGACCTTAAACCACCTGCACAAAATAAAACCATTTCTTTATTCATATCAAGTTTGCCATCTTTAAAGTAAACACTTTCCGGATCTAACCAAAATTCTAACATTCCCCTTGGAATGTGTTGTGAGTTTTCTACTTTTCCTGTTTTTTCTAGTTCTCTGATATCCCTAATATCAATTAAATTACATTTATTTTCTTGATGTAACCTAAAAGCTTCGTCAATATTAATAGTCTTAACTTCTTTAAGTGCCTCAGATACGAGAGTTTGTGATGATTTAATTTTCATAATATTGTAAAATTTAATTATAAACGATTATATGAAAAAAAGCATCACAAATAAACTATTTATTAAACTTTCAAAGATTCTTGGTTATGAAATAATTGATCAGAATAATTTTAATTCTCCTACTCTACAGAAAGAATTAAATGAGGATCTTTCAATTATAAATGAAAAATCAATTGTTTTACCATTAGGTGAGGTCAAAATTACAAAAAAAATAAACTCTATACTTATTATTTTTAGAACTAACACTAATATTGAGATATGGGATCAAAATAAAAAGAGAATATTTGAAAAACCAAAGATTGAGTATTCTTTAAGAGCTTTAAACTCGCTAATAAAATCAATTATTTTTTCTAAAACTAAATACCCTGATCTTATTTTTAAAATTATAATTGTTGATGATAAATCTAATACAGAAAATTTAGATAAAATAAAAAAAATCATTGAAAAAAACAATTTAGATATAAGTATTACTTCCTTAAATCATGATAAATATAAAGATATAATTAAACAGCAAAAAAACGACCAGACTTTTTCAAATTTAGCTAGTCTTTTACAATCGTTTGAATTAGCCAAAGAACTTAGTGAAGATTTAGTTTTCTTTATTGAGGATGATTACTTGCATTTTGAACCAATGATGGAGGAAATGATTGCATCATATGAAAGAATTGCTTCTCAAGTCAATAAAGATATTTTTATGTGTCCCTCAGATTATCCTTATTTATATATGAATAATGAAAAAACAAATATTCTCATTGGAAATAAAAGACATTGGCGAACAATTAATCAAACTCTTTGTACCTTTTTGACTACAAAACCTTTATTAAATAAGTATTGGGATAATTTTTATAATACCTGTTTAGACAGAAATGATCCTTTTGAAAAACATTTAAATGAAATCTATACAAAAGAACATTGTATCTCACCTTTAAAAAGTCTCTCATTACATCTAACAAATATAAATTCTAGTTATGGCTTATCCCCTTTTATTGATTACAAAAAGCTTTGGGATGAAAATGGCTAATCTAATTAGGACAATTCAAGTTAAAGATAAAATACAATGGCAAGAACTTTATAAAGCTTATGCTGAATTTTATAAAGTTAAAATGAACAATCAAATACTTGAAACTGTTTGGAATTGGCTGCATGATAAAAATCACGAAGTTGAAGGGCTTGTCTACGAAATTGATGGAAATATAGTTGCTCTTGCTCATTATAGAAGAATGCCAAGACCATTACGTGGACAAGATATTGGTTTTTTGGATGATCTCTTTGTTGATCCAGAACATAGAGGACAAAAAATTGGTGAAAAAATTCTTAATGAATTAAAAAAAATCTCAAAATCTAAAGGATGGGATTTAATAAGATGGATAACTCACAATGACAATGCTAGAGCCAAGTCTCTATATGATAGAGTTGCTCAAAAAACTTCTTGGGACCTATATGAAATTTAATAAAAAAGGCCCCAATTAAGGGGCCTATTTGTAAAAAGCTGTAAATTAATTTAGATTTATATTATTTATTAAATACTTCTTTAAGTGCTTTAGCTGGTAAAAACTTAACTTTTTGAGAAGCTCCGATTTGGATCTGTTCACCAGTTCTTGGGTTTCTACCAATTCTTGCTTTTCTTTTTGCTACTTTATATGTACCAAAACCAGCAATTTTCACTGAATCGTCGCCCTTTAAGGCATCTAGAATAGTGTTGGTAATAGTATCAAAAGTTCGCTCTGCATCAGCTTTACTTTGATTTAAAGAAACTGATAATTTAGCTATTAATTGTTTTTTGTTCATTTTTTAGCTCCGGTTTTAAAGGTTTTTTTACTATAGTTTACATAAAAGCTTATAAATCAAGCATTTTATTAGTGTTATTAAAATTTATAAACACTATATATTGAAAAAACTCAAATTAACATTGATTTTAAAGGGTTTTTAAACTTTTAAAAAAGTAAATCACTAAAATAAACCTAAGTCTTTTAGATCATTAAAAGTCGTGAAAAACATTAATGATAACAGTAAAAACATTCCGATTCGAAAAAAACCCTCTTGAACTTTTTGACTTAAAGGGTGTCCTAATATTTTTTCAAAACCATAAAACATTAAATGTCCCCCATCTAATAAAGGTATTGGAAACAGATTTATTAAACCAAGACTTATAGAAATATATGCCATTAAACTCAAAAAGGGTAAAATGCCGAATTCAGCAACTTGACCAGTAATTTTTGCAATCCTTATAGGTCCACCTAATTGAGAACTGTCACCTGATCCAACAATCATACTTCCTATATATTTTAATGAAGAAACACTAACATAATAAACTTCATGAATAGAATGATATAAAGCTTTTGATGGTCCTAATTTTATATGATTAATCTCATTATTATAGGCTCCAAGCTTAATACCAACCATTCTTTTATTTACCTTGTTTCCAAGATTGTCTTCGCTTTCAACTATATTTGGCTTAACTTTAAGTTTAATTTTTTGATCTAATCTTGTTACAGTAAAATCTATAAATTCACCAGTTGACATCATTATAAATTTAGAAACCTCCATAATACTTTTTACCTTATTTTCATCAATAGAAACAATTATGTCATTATTTTTAAGGCCAGCAGTCATAGCAGGACTATTTTTTTGTACTTCATTAATTACAGCTGGGGTAAAATCTTTACCAATAAATGTATAAATTGAAAAAAAAATAACTATAGCTAATAAAAAATTTGCGAATGGGCCTGCTGCTACAATTAAAGCTCTCTGGTATAACGGTTTTAAAACAAATAATTTTTCTTGATCTTCTTTGTTGTATTTATTAATTATTTTTTCTTGGTCAGCTTGACTAAAAACATTTCTATCACCAAAAAATTTTACATAGCCACCTAGTGGTATCCAGCAAATTTTCCATCTTGTTCCAGATTTATCATACCATCCAAATATTTCTTTACCAAAACCAATTGAAAAATCAGTAACACCTACACCATATTTTTTAGCAAAATAATAATGGCCATATTCATGAATAAATACAACAATTAAAATAAGAACAAGAAATGGTAAAATAGTACCTAACATAAATTAGGTACTATTTTTATATTATTTTAAAATTATCTCAACTTCCAAATAACAGTTGGAATAAAGGTCGCAATTAAGAAAGACAAAAATAACAATGATTGAGATACAAAAGCAGGAAATAAATCAACAGGCAAGATAATCCCAACTAATAAGCTTTTAGAAAAATCTGGCACTGGAAATAGAAGAAAACCTCCAATTAGTCCAATAATTATTGATATGTAAGCGGTTTTTTCATTAAGTGTTTTATTATAAAAACTATAAAAAACAGTAAGTACAAAAGCGCAACAAAACAAATCAGCCAATAAAAATAAATACAAAACACTAAAGCCCTTTGATGCTACAATAAATGCTATAATTGAAAGTCCTACTATAAAAAAATTAGAAAGTTTTAGATAATTTGTTTTTTTGTTAAAATTAAATGTTGCTTTACCATCAACTACTATCAAGCTAGAAATAGCATTAACCAGTGTATCAACTGTGCTAATGGTTAATGACAGTCCAAGGATAATTATAATTAATGACAAAAATTCTGTTTGATCTTTTAATAACAATGAAAAGAAACTTAAATCAGGAACAACTTTTGAGTCAACAGATATTGCGACTAATCCACTAAAACCAAATAATAAAACAATTGGAATAATAACAATAAATGCAACTAGTAGACTTTTTTTCAGTATATTGTTATTTTTTGCCGCATAAACTCTTTGCCAGTTTCCCTGATGAAAAAGATTTGTTGCAGCTACAGCAATAAAGAAGGTTAAGCCAGCAGTATAATTTGGAATATAACTACCACTTAATAAATGAGGATTTTTTTCTTTAATAAATGAAAAAGAAAATTGATCCCCAGTAAATAAAAATAAATAAAAAACTGAAATAAAAAATAAAATAACTATTACAATCATTTGTATATTATCTGTGAAAATAGAGGCTCTTAAACCTCCATAAAGAGTGTAGATCAAAGTGCCTATTAAAATAATAAACGCTGTAATCCATAATTCTGTTCCAGATATATAGTTAATTAGCATCGCAATCGCTGTTACCTCTGCACACAAAAATACAAACATATAAAACACAGTCATTAATAAAATTAACTTAAATAAACTTTTACCAAATTTTTTTCTTAAAAATTCGATCAAAGTTGACCCTTTAGGGAATTCATTTCTTATTTTTTTTCCTAAAAAGATTAGAAAAATCATTGGAAAGGCTGTTCCAAGAGCATAACCAATTACAGCACCTATGCCGCCCCATGTTGCCGCAGAAGCTGGACCAAATAAAATCCACGCTCCTAGTGCAGAAGCAACAAAACTTGTACTTAAAGAAAAAAAATTAATATTTCTACTAGCTGTTAAGTAATTATTAATCCCTCGATATTTTTTTGAATAAGATAATCCAACTAAAGTGAAGATTAAGCTTACTAATATAACTAATATTAATGATGTTGATTGACTTATAAAATATATTTTATCCATTATTCTCCCTTTCTGAATTACCGGACAGGTTATTAGAGTATAATCTCAGTCTGTTAAGACACCCCTTAATATTTAACATAACTTAAAATTTTATGTTTTAATAGTTAAAAAAAATCATTAACCAATAAGAAAACAATCCTGAAAAAATTGTAGCTAAAATATTTTTACTAATAACACCTATAATTGTTGCAATAACTGCTGCTATAATTTTTGGGTTATCCATAATAACCATAGATCCAGTATTATCTAAAAAAATAGCAGGGAATATTATTGCCGGAAAAATTGCTGAAGGTACATAAGACAAGACTTCTCTTATTCGATTATTAAACATTTCTTTTTTAAGCAAAGCAATCATAGAAAATCTTGTAAAGAAAGTTATCAAACCACAGTAGATAATTATCAACCAATCAACCATTTTTTTTTTCGATTAATTTAGTTAATATATAAGCAACAAATAGACCAGCTAATGCTGATACTATTACATATGCTTTAAAAGGTATGATTTCATACCCATATGTTGCTATAAAACCAGAAACTATAATAACCAATACGTTTATTAATTTTCTGAAATCATTAACCAATAGAGCTAAAAATGTTAATGGAATAGCAAAAGTCAGTCCAAGTTTATCAGGTACTATGGACCCTAATATTATTCCAAGAAAAGTTGTAATTTGCCAAATAATCCAGCAAGTCGCTCCTGCACCAAATAAATGAAAATATCTATTTTTATCTTTACTTTTTTTCAAATAATCGTGTGAAACTGCAAAAGCTTGATCAACTAAAAAATATGAGAGAATAATTTTCCAAAATAACCTTAGATCTGACAAATGCTCAGAGAGAACCGCTCCATATAATAAATGTCTTGAATTAACTGCTCCTACAGAACTTAAAATGATTAGTGAAGATGCTCCTGCAGAAAATAACTGTAAAAAAATTATTTGAGATGCACCACCAAAAATTATAATAGACATCCCCATTGTAGTATAAGCATTTAAACCAAGATCTATAGCCAATACTCCAAAAATTATACCAAAAGGAACCACTGGTATCATTAATGGACTTACATTAAACATTCCTTCAAAAAATATTTTTAGCTTATGATTCTTCATCTTAATTAAAAGCCTTGCATTAGAAACAAACTATATGATCAATATTAATAGGCCTTTTAATTCCAAATTTCTCATCTACTTCATGTTGATGAACATGATGTGAATGTACAAATACCGGTATTAACAAATTATTCAAAGTTTTAAGTGTATAAATAAAATTAGTGCCTCTAAACTTTCTATCAACAACTTCTAATTTCAAATTACTTTTATCATCATGTTCCAAGTCTTCTGGTTGAAGTAATAACTGTACGTCTGAACCCTTTGGGTAATGTTTGATAAAATTACCTTTAATGGTTCCTAAATCTTGATTTTCTAAACTATTTTCTCCAGTAACTTTAGCTGGAATCAAAATTCCCCTATTTAAAAAATTTACAACTTCAATTGAATTTGGGAAATGATAAACATTATAAGGATCATCGTATTGTTTAAGTTGTCTATCTAAAATTATTCCACATTTAGCTCCTAGATAAAAAGCTTCATAAGAGTCATGCGTTACAATGATTGTTGTAATTTTCATATCAGTTAAAATTTGTTTTAACTTGACTTGAATTTCTTCTTTAAAACTTTGGTCGACGTTAGATAGTGGTTCGTCTAATAAAAGTAAATCTGGTTTAGTTAATAAAGCTCTAGCTAACGATGCTCGTTGGGCTTCTCCTGAGCTTATTTGATGTGGAAATTTTTTTTTAATATGTTCTAAATGAAGAAATTTAATAACTTCATTTATAGTCAGACTTTTTTTCTTTTTTTTATTTCTATCAGCGCCAAACTCAATATTTTGAATAACATTATAGTGAGGAAAAAGTGAATTATCTTGAAAAGCTAAAGATATATTTCGATTTTCAGGTTCTACATGAATATCCTTAGATGATATAATGTTATTTTTTAATAAAATTTTTCCAGACTGAATTTTCTCAAGACCAGCTATAGTTCTTAAAATTGTAGTTTTGCCAATTCCAGATGGTCCTAATAAACATATAATGTCACCCTCATTTTCAATAACTAAAGAAACATTATTAACTTTACACTTCGCACTTGCTGCAAATGTAACATTTTCAATTTCTAAAAAATTTTTAGACATAATAATTAATCGTTAAGAATATATCTAGATGTAATCAAAATAAAGAAACTTGCAATAAGTATCAGAAATAATGATGGTGCTGCAGCTGCTTCAAGAAGATCTTGAGATGCAAAAATATAAGCTGTAGTTGCAAAAGTCTCAAAATTGAAAGGCCTCATTATTAGAGTTATTGGCAATTCTTTAATAATTTCTATAGCAATTAACAATCCAATTAATAACACTGAATTTTTCAAATAAGGAATATGAATATTTTTAAATGTTTTAAATTTAGAGTAGCCCAGCAAATAAGCACTTTCATCAATTGAATAATTTATCTTTAAATAAGCTGATTTAAGACCATTACTTGCTAAAGAATAAAATCTTACAAAATAAACAAGCACCAATCCAAAAACTGAACCTATAAAAAACGACTTAATAGTATCAAATCCAAAAAAACTAATAATATTATTGTCAAACCATGAAATAAAAGTAATGAAAGCTACAGCTAATATTATTCCTGGAATCGCATAACCAGATATAGAAAAAATAGTTAATATCTGGAGAAATTTACTTCTAGAAACCCTACTTCCATAATTTGAAATGAAAGCCAAAGAAATTAATACTATACTTGATAAGATTACTAATAAAATAGTATTCAAAAATAATTCTGTTAAATTTAAGTCTATTAGATGTTTTGGAAAAATAAGTGTCCAATAAAACATCTGTAAAACGGGAAATAAGAAACTAATAAAAAAAACAATTGCACAAAAAAATAAAGCAAAGAATGCTTTATAATCTTTTAGAGCTATTAAGGATTTTGATTTAAAACCATCTTTAGAAGGACTATGATATTGTGCTTTTTTTCTAGATAAATTTTCCAAAATAAACAAACCAAGTATAAAAATTAATAGATAAAATGACAATCTATTAGCCAAAGTGAGATCGTCAAATGATATCCATGCATTGTATATTCCTGTTGTGAGTGTAGAAATTCCAAAAAAAGATACTGAACCAAAATCTGATAAAGTTTCCATAGCTACTAAAGAAAGCCCAGCTACAATCGCTGGTCTTGCTGAAGGAAGTATTATTTTAAAAAAAGATTTTTTTTTAGAAAAACCAAGATTTTTTCCAAGTTCTATTAGGTTTTGTGACTGATAGTGAAATGAAGCTCTAGTTAAGACATAAACGTATCCAAATAATGAAAATGATATCGAAATAATTGCACCCATCATTCCATCAAATTTAGGAATATAAGAATTATAATTTGCTTCACCAAATAAAAATTTTAAAATTGAAAACGCAGTCCCATAATTTTCAAAAAACGCCGTTAATGAATAAGCATATATATAAGCAGGTACTGCGAAAGATAAAATTAATGTCCATTTAAAAAAATTTACACCGGGAAATTTGTAGAATGAAACTAAATAAGCACACCCAACACCAACTATAAATGTTACAAATAAAACTCCAATTAACAACAGTAAGGAGTTAAAAATATAATCATAAAGAAATGTATCTTTAAGAATAGTTGTATAATTACTGGTGGTTTCAAAAAAACTCCCAAAAACAGTAATTATAGGAATAGCTACTACAATAGATATTAGGAATGAACTTAAATACCAAATGTTTATATTTTTACCCCACATAAGTTACATTACCTCAATAATTAGTTTTAAGAAACTTGAGCATAACTGCAGAAATTAATTATTAAAGCTTGTTATTAAAGTACATTTTATTTGCAATTTCTATTTATTAGATAGATATTCTATGCAATTTTCAGGTGTTGTTTCTTGGTATGGATCAGGATCATTTCCTTCATTGTTCATACCTGGTTCTTGCCACCATTTTTCAACTACACCATCATTGATAATAGTACTATATCTCCAACTTCTTAGACCAAAACCTACATGTTTTTTTTCAACCAACATGCCCATTGAGCGTGTAAAATCAGCATTTCCATCAGGTAAAACTTTAACTTTTGTTAATTTTTGTTGTTCTGCCCACGCATTCATAACAAAACCGTCATTAACACTTATACAATAAACTTCATCAATCCCTAATGATAATAATTTATCATAATTTTTTTCAAAACCTGGCAGTTGTTTTTCCGAACATACCGGTGTAAATGCCCCTGGTAATGAAAATAATATTACCCTTTTATTTTTTAAAATCTCATCTGTATTAACATCAACCCATTTTCCAATTTTTCTTGTTTTTAAAACTACTGATGAACATTTTTTACCTTCTATCATTTTATTCCTGTTAATTATTAAATGTTTATTTATATTTACTCTTGCAATACTCATTATTTTTTTTTAGTGCTCATAATGATTTAGGCAGGGTAAATTACCTAAAGAAGAAAGATTATGAGCACAATCATTAAAAAGAAAATTATGTATTAAAAGGAGAGAAGATATGTGCAGCCTCTTCTTCTTTAATATCTGATAATTTTCTGTTATTTATTTTTTTACTGATTTTTTTACACTCTGTTGCGCAAGGATCACAAGCTTTCAGAGATTGTGACCCATACACATTAGAAGATTTATCTAAATCAATATTAAATAAATTCTTTTTCACTTATTACTTACTTCCATTTAGCAGCTAACATTACTTCTAATGCTGCAGCTTGGTTTTTTCCGTAATTTGCTACTTTAGTATTTAAATCTTGTTTAAATCCAAGACCCATTTGCTTAACTAAATCATGTGGTTCTACACCATCAATCATTGGGTATTCAAATGTATTATTAACTATATGTTCTTGAGCTTCTTTAGTTAATAAAAATTCAAGTAGTTTTTTTGCATTATCTGGATTCGGTGCATTTTTTAATACTCCGCCACCACTAATGTTCATGTGAGTTCCTCTATCTCCTTGGTTTGGAAAAAATGGTAGAACTTTTTTAGCTGCTTCTTGTTGTTCTGGGCCTTTTTTTCCTGACAACATCAATGCTAAATAATAAGTATTAGCAACCGCTAAATCTGCTTCACCTGCAGCTACAGCTAAAATTTGAGCCCTATCGTTACCTTTAGAGTCTCTAGCCATGTTTGCAACGACTCCTTTAGCCCACTCAGCAGTTGCTTTTTTTCCATTATTTTTAATTAATGAAGCAACAAGAGATTGGTTATAGATATTATTAGATTTTCTAATAACTACTCTGCCTTTCCACTTTGGATCAGCAAGACCTTCATAAGTCATTCCATTAAGATCATTTGCGTTTACTCTTTCAGGAGAATAATAAATTATTCTTGCTCTCTTAGCTATTCCTGTCCACTTAGAAGTTCTAAAGTTTGCAGGAACTGCGGCTTTAATTGCTGGTGTTAAAGAATTTTGGAACATTCCTTTAGCAGCAAATGCACCTAATCTTCCTGCGTCAGCTGTAATATAAAGATCAGCTTTTGAGTCTTTTCCTTCTTCAGTTATTCTTTTTTGTAGTGCTTTATCTTTTCCAGATACAATATTTACTTTAATTCCAGTTTTAGCTGTAAATTTTTCATAAAGTTGTACATCTGAGTCATAATGTCTTGCACTAAATACATTTACTTCGGAAGCAAATATGCTGCTTACAAACAAAGACATGAAGAGTGCAACAATTGTTATTCTTTTCATTATAATTTACCTTTTTTTGATTAATTAATTTAGAATGCTTATTAGTAACATTGCGAATGATTATCAATCGCATAAATTGTCGCAGATAATGTGGTTTTTAATGGATAATTATTTATATCCAATCACCAATTTTACTAAAAAGAAAACTTCTAAAAGCTTGTATTCTAGCTGTATTTTTAAGTGATTGAGGGTACACAAAATGAGCTTCTGTTATAGGGCCTTCAGAGTTTGGAAGTACTTTTATTAAATTATTTGAATTTGAAACTAAATATTCAGGCAATGCAGCTAAACCTACACCACTTTCTACAGCGAGCAATAAACCCATTACACTATTTACTTTCATAATTGTTTTTCTTTTTTTTCCTTCTTTAATTCCTAATTTTAATGCCCAATCAGGGTTATAAACTGGAGAAGGCGCTCCCTTACCGAAAGATATAAATTTATGCTTATTTAAGTCATGAATTGTTTTTGGCATTCCATATTTTTCTAAATATTTATTAGAACCATATATATAGTATTTAATATCTATCAATTTTTTTTGAATATAATTAAGTTGTTTAGGTCTTCTCATAAAAATACCAATGTCAGCTTGTCTAGTGCTTAGATCTAATTCTTTATCGTCAAATATTAACTCAACTTCAATTTCAGGATTCAATGTCATAAATTCTTGAATTCTTGGAGTCAACCAATGTGTCCCAAAACTTCTTACTGTAGTAATTGTTAATTTTCCAGAAGGTTTATTTTTCTGATCTCCTAAAGATGTTTCTACTTCTTTTAGTTTACCAATTACATCTCGAGCAGTTTTAAAAAGATATTCTCCATTTTCGGTTAAAGTTAAACCTCTAGCATGACGTTCAAAGAGTTGAACTTTTAATTCATGTTCAAGTGATTGAATTTGTCTACTTATTGCTGACTGGCTTAAATTTAAATTGATTGTTGCATTGGTAAAACTACCAGCTTCCGCAACAGCATGAAAAATTTTTAATTTATCCCAATCCATTATTTACTTAAATTAATAATATGTCTTCCTGATGTTTCGCCTTTCAACATTTTTGCATAAACATTATTTAAATCTTCTAGGCGAATTTCCTTTACTGATTTTTCTAATAATTCAAAATCAATAAATTTTGGTGCTTCATTCCAAAGAAATTGTCTTCTTTTGATTGATGCAGTAACAGAATTTATTCCCCATAGCTTAACTCCTCTAATTATAAATGGCATAACTGTTGTGTTTAATTTAATTCCTGCAGCATTACCACACGATGAAACTATACCACCATCTTTGGTTTGTGATAAAATATTCTCTAAAACATTACCTCCAACTGTATCTACTGCACCATCCCACAACCCTTTATCCAAAGGTCTTGACTCTTTTGTTAATTCTCTAGTGTTTATAACGTTTTTTGCTCCAATAGATTTTAAATAATCAACATTGTTATCTTTTCCTGTAACAGCAGTTACATTGCAACCAAGTTTATTAAGTATCATTACGCTCATGCTGCCAACTCCACCTGATGCTCCACTTACAATTACATTTTCAACTTTTTCACCTAGCAACAAAACTTCACGAGTAGTTTTTGTTGTAAATGAACTTTGTAAAGCAGTAAAACCTGCTGTACCCATTATCATTGCTTGTTTTAATGATAAATCTTTTGGTTTTTTAACTAAAAATTCACCTTTCACTTTTGCATATTGAGAATAACCACCAAAATAAATTTCACCTACTCTCCAGCCAGTTAAAATAACTTCATCTCCAGCTTTAAATTTATCATTCTCACTCTCTTCAACTGTTCCTGCAAAATCTATACCTGGTATATGTGGAAATTCTTTTACTAATCTCGCTCCATTTTTTAAAATTAAAGCATCTTTATAATTCAATCCTGAATATTCAACTTTTACAATTACATCTCCATGCTTTAAAAAACTTTTATCAATTGATTTTATTTCTCTAGTGAAATTTTCGCCATCTTGATTAAGAACTAATGCTTTAAATTGATCTAACACTTTAATCTTTTGTAATGCTAATAAATCTTAAATATCTATTTTGATAACTAAGATCTTCCTTAAACTGACCTAAATAATAATTTGTTACTGTAGATGCTTGTTCTTTTTTAATCCCTCTCATAGTCATACATTGATGAGTAGAGTCTATAGTTACAGCAACTCCTTTTGCATCTAATGACTCCATTAACGTTTTTGCAATTTGCATTGTTAATCTTTCTTGAGTTTGTAATCTTTTTGAAAAAACTTCAACCACCCTTGCAAGTTTACTTAATCCAACAACTCTTTTATTTGGAATATAAGCAACATGAGCTTTGCCAATAATTGGCGCCATATGATGTTCGCAATGACTTTGTACTGAAATATTTTTCTGAATAACCATATCATCATAACCATCAACGTCTCCGAATGTTTTTTCTAAAATTTTATTAGGATCTTCTTTATATCCACTAAAATATTCTTTGAATGCCTTAACCACTCTTTTTGGTGTTTCTAATAACCCTTCTCTTGTTGGATCTTCACCCATCCAAGATAATATAGTTTTGAATGCCTCTTCAGCTTCTTTGTCAGAAACTTTATTGGTCTCTATAATTTTGTTATCATTGTCTTTTACTAATTTCATAGCGCCTTTTTATACAGTAATTACTTAATTTTAAAAATATTTAATATATTTGTATATATGCTACATAATCACACCATATGTTCAAAAAAAGAGAAAATGTTCACGAAATTGAGGAAGGAAACCTTCTTTCACCTAAATTTGATAATGATGGATTAATACCAGTAATTACAATGTGCTCTAAAACAAAGGATATTTTAATGCATGGGTACATGAATGTTGAAGCATTAAAAAAGACTATAGAAACTAAAGAAGCTCATTATTTTAGTCGATCTAGAAAAGCTATCTGGCACAAAGGTAAAACAAGTGGGTTTATTCAAAAAGTTACAGAGATCAGAATTGACGATGATCAAGACTCTATTTGGCTAACTGTTGACATTGGTGATGGAGCAAGCTGTCATGTTGGATACAGATCATGCTTTTACAGATCTATACCAATGGGACCAATAAATAATGGAAGAAAAATTGAAATGGAATTTCTTGAAAAAGAAAAAAAATTTGATCCCGAAGAAGTTTATAAAGGTCAACCTAATCCAACTAAGATTTAATGACAGTTAAACAAAAAAATGTTCTAGGTGAAGACCTAGAAGAATGTTCAAACAATCCTTTAACAGGATGGTATAGAGACGGATGTTGTAATACTGATAAAAATGATCATGGAGTTCATACAGTTTGTGCAAAAGTTACTACAGAATTTTTAGAATGGTTAAAAGAGGCCGGTAACGATTTAATAACTCCTCATCCTGAATTTGGATTCCCTGGTTTAAAAGATGGTGATGGCTGGTGTGTCTGTGCTAGTTGGTACGCAAAAGCTGTAGAAGCCAACAAAGGTTGTCCAATATTTTTAAAAAGAACTCACAAAAATACTCTCGAACACCTTCCTATCCAAACGTTAAAAAAATTTGCAATAGATTTATCTTAATCTACATATTTCCATATTTAGGTCCACCACTACCTTCTGGTGTAACCCAAGTAATATTTTGGGACGGTTCTTTAATATCACAAGTTTTACAGTGAATACAGTTTTGAGAATTAATTACAAACTTATTTATATCATTTTCTTTTTGAATTTCATAAACACCTGCAGGACAATATCTTTGAGCTGGTTCATCAAATTTGTCTAAAGTATAATTAGTTGGTAAATTGGGATCTTTAAGTTTTAAGTGAACAGGTTGATTATCAGCATGATTTGTCCCTGTTAAATAAACTGAACTTGTTTTGTCAAAAGTAATAATGTTATCATATTTTGGATAATTAATTTTTGGCATTTCATTTGCGAACTTTAGAGTTTCATGATCAGCATGCTTATGCTTTAAAGTAAAAGGCAGTTTACCTTTAAATAAAATTTGATCAATTCCAGTAAATATTATTCCAAGAATTAAACCCCAGCTAAAACTAGGTTTTACATTACGAGCCGCATGGAGCTCTTCATAAATCCAACTTTTCTTAAATTTTTCTTCATAAATTGATAAATTTTTATTTTCTCTAATATTTTCAATTATCGTTTCTGCAGCAATCATTCCACTTTTCATTGCAGTATGAGAGCCTTTAATTTTTGGCATATTTAATGTTCCTGCATCACAACCAACTAGCAATGCTCCTGGCATAAACATTTGAGGTAAACTTTGAAGTCCACCTTCAATTAATGCTCGCGCTCCATAAGAAATTCTTTTTCCACGCTCAATAATTTTTCTTATTGCTGGATGGGTTTTAAATCTTTGAAACTCATCATATGGAGAAAGGTGCGGGTTTTTATAATCTAAGCCTATAACATACCCTAAAAATACTTGTTTATTTTCTGCATGATACATGAAGCTACCACCATAAGTATTATTGTCTAATGGCCATCCCGCTGTATGCATCACCATTCCTTCCTCATGATTTTTATCTTCTATTTCCCAAATTTCTTTAAATCCAATTCCATATTGTTGAGGGTCTGTGTCTTTTGAGAGATTAAATTTTTCAATTAATTGTTTTCCTAAATGACCTCTACAACCCTCCGCAAATACAGTTACTTTACCTAATAATTCTATACCAGGCTCAAAACTATCTTTTTTATTTCCTTCTTTGTCAATACCCATATCTTGAGTAGCGACACCTTTAACAGATCCGTCCTGATTATATAAAATTTCACTTGCTGGAAATCCTGGAAATATTTCAACTCCTAATGCTTCAGCTTGTTCTGCTAGCCATCTACATAAATTTGCTAAACTAATAATATAATTGTTATGATTTTGTTGTACCTTAGGAAGTAACCATGTGGGCCAACTTAATGATTTAGTTTTTCCTAAAAATAAAAATTTTTCTTTAGAAACTTTAGTTTTAATTGGTGAATTTAATTCTCTCCAATTCGGCAAGAGCTCATCTAGAGCTCTTGTTTCAAAGACATTACCACTTAAAATATGAGCACCAATTTCTGACGCTTTTTCTAACAAACAAACATTTAAATTTGAGTCAAGTTGTTTGAGTTTAATTGCTGTTGATAATCCAGAAGGTCCTCCTCCAATAATTACAACATCATACTCCATCGACTCTCTACCCATGAGATAATTTTATCTTTAAGAATTATTTTTGTATAGTGTTTAATTTGTTCAGTTCTTCTAAGAACTGTGGCAAAGCTTCAAAGAGATCTGCTTCTAGACCATAGTCTGCAACACTAAAGATAGGAGCTTCACCATCTTTATTAATTGCAACAATTATTTTACTTTCTTTCATTCCTGCTAAATGTTGAATTGCACCTGAAATACCAACTGCAATATAAAGATCTGGAACTACCACTTTACCAGTTTGTCCTACTTGATGATCATTACTTATATAACCTGCATCAACAGCTGCTCTTGATGCGCCGATTGCAGCATTTAATTTATCTGCAATTGCTGTAATTAATTTAAAATTATCTCCATTTTGCATTCCTCGTCCACCAGATATAACTATTCTTGCTGTGCCTAATTCTGGTCTATCTGATTTAATCTCTTCACGCTTAACAAATTTAGTTAAAGAAAATTCTTCTCCAGCATCTGCACTTTCAATTGGTGCTGAACCTCCTGAGCTATCACAAGGATCAAAAGATGTTGGTCTAATTGTAACACATTTTTTTTCATCGGTGCTTTTAACTGTTGCAAAAGCATTTCCAGCATAAATTGGTCTGACAAAAGTATCTGCTGATACTACTTTAATAATATCACTTACTTGTGAAGTGTCTAATTTTGCTGCTATTCTTGGCATTAAATTTTTCCCAAATGTATTTGCTGAACAAACTATATGTGTATAATTACCAGCAAGCTTTGTGACAACTGGTGCAAAGTTTTCTGCAATAAAATTTGCATAATACGCAGCCTCAACTGTTAATACTTTTTTAACTAAAGGTAGTTCTGAAGCAGCTTGTGCTACTTCTGCACAATTATTTCCTATAACTAAGGCATGAACATCACTATCAATTTGAGATGCCGCTGTAACTGCATTTAAAGTAAATGCTTTAAGCTCTTTATTATTATGTTCTGCTATTAATAATACTGACATTAAATTACTTTTGCCTCATTTTTTAATTTTTGGACTAATTCTGCCACACTTGAAACTTTAATTCCCGCTTTACGCTTAGGTGGTTCTTCAACTTTTAACTGCTGTATTTTTGGAGATACATCTACACCTAAATCTGATGCATTTAATTGTTCAATAGGTTTTTTTTTTGCTTTCATGATGTTTGGCAAAGAGGCATATCTTGGTTCATTTAATCTTAGATCACATGTCACAATGGCAGGTGTATTTATTTCAATCGTTTCCAATCCTTCATCTATCTCTCTAATAACCTCGAGCTTCCTATCTTTGATTTCAATTTTAGAAGCAAAAGTTGCTTGAGGCCAATTTAGTAATGCACTCAACATTTGTCCTGTTTGATTACAGTCATCATCTATTGCTTGTTTGCCCATGAATACTAAATCAGGTTTTTCTTTATCTACAATTTTTTTTAAAATTTTTGAAACAGCTAAGGGTTCTATTGCTCCACCAACTTTTACATGAATGCCTCTATCAGCACCAACAGCTAAAGCTTTACGAACTGTTTCTTGAGCCTTTTCTTCACCAACAGTAATAGCAACTATCTCTTTAGCTTTACCACTTTCTTTAATTTTTACTGCTTCTTCAATAGCATTATCATCAGGTGGATTTGTTGACATTTTAACATTTTCAGTGACAACTCCTGAACCATCATCTTTAACTCTTACTTGAACGTTATAATCAATTACTCTTTTTACAGCGACTAAAATTTTCATTAAGCTCTCAATAATTTATTTTCTGAATCATACGGACTCTCTTCTATAACTGTAGCGTCATACATTTCACCTAAAATATCAACTTGTAATTTGTCGCCTACATTAGCAAAGTCTGGTTTAACCATTGCAAGTGCTATTGATTTATCTAGTCTAAAACCAAATTCACCACCTGTTGCTCTACCAACCACTTTTTTATCTTTGTATATTGGATTATTCCCTAATACATCTGCATCTTTAGTGTTATGAACTTCTAGAGTTACTAATTTGTTATCAAATCCTTTTTCTCTCCATTTATTGAGAGCTTCTAAACCTATAAAGTTTCCTTTATTAGGGTGAACAAATCGATCTAAGCCCGACTCATATGGTGAGTACTCAATCGAAAGCTCTGTTCCAACTAGTTTATATGATTTTTCTAGTCTCAAACTGTTCATAGCTCGTATTCCAAAAGGCTTAATTCCCAAATCTTTACCTGCTTCCATCAATTGGTCAAAAATATGATTTTGATATTCAATTGGATGATGTAATTCCCAACCTAACTCTCCAACAAAATTTACTCGCATTGCATTTACAGGAGCATATCCAATGTTTACATCTTGAGCAGTTAACCATTTAAAATTATCACTTGAAAAATCATCTGTTGAAATTTTTTGTAACAACTCTCTAGATTTTGGACCAGCAACAACAAGTACACCTGTGTTATTTGTTAAATCTTCAAATGTAACACCTTCTTCTGGCATCCATTTTTTAATCCAATCATGGTCTAATCTTAAATTTGCACCAGCTGAAACTAAATAAAAACTATCTTCAGCTTCTCTCATAATTGTAAATTCAGAATGAACTCCACCTTTAGTGTTTAAAGCATGACATAATCCAATTCTCCCGATTTTTTTTGGAAGTTTGTTTGCAACTAAATAGTCTAAAAATTCCTCAGCTTTTGGTCCTTTAATTCTACATTTTGCAAAAGCAGTCATATCTAAAAGACCAACATTATCTTTTACATTTTGACTTTCTTTTTTGATTGATTCAAACCACTTAGATCTTCTAAATGACCAATCATCTTTTTGTTCCATACCATCTGTTGCAAAAAAATTAGGTCTTTCCCAGCCAAATTTTTGACCAAAAACAGCACCTAAATCTTTCATTCTTTCATAACAAGGTGAAGTTCTTAACGGTCTTGCAGCTGGTCTCTCTTCATCTGGATAATGAGTAATAAAGACATGACTATAAGCTTCTTCGTTTTTAGTTTTTAAATAAGACTTAGTTGCATAATCTCCATAACGTCTTGGTTCAACTCCAAGCATATCAATAGTTGGTTCGCCATCAACTATCCATTCAGCTAATTGCCAGCCTGCACCACCCGCAGCTGTAATTCCAAAACTGTGTCCTTCATTAATCCAAAAATTTTTTAATCCCCAAGCTGGACCAACAATCGGATTTCCATCAGGTGTATAACAAATAGCTCCATTATAAACTTTTTTAACACCTACTTCTCCAAAAGCAGGTACTCGATGAATTGCACCTTCAATGTGTGGGGCTAATCTATCTAAATCTTCTTGAAACAATTCGTACTCTGAATCTTTTGATGGACCATTAACATAGCAAGCTGGTGCTCCATCTTCATAAGGTCCTAAAATTAATCCACCAGCTTCTTCTCTCATATACCATCTACTATCACTATCTCTGAGTACACCCATTTCTGGTAGACCATCTTTTTTTCTTTTTTGAATTTCTGGATGAGGTTCAGTAACAATATACTGATGTTCTACAGGAATAACTGGTATATCTAATCCAACCATTTTTCCTGTTTGTCTTGCAAAGTTTCCAGAACAAGAAATAATATGGTCGCATTCAATTGAACCTTTATCAGTTTCAACGACCCAACTTCCTTTAATTTGTTTCATAGATAATACATTAGTATTTCTATAAATTTCTGCTCCCATATTCCTAGCACCGGTAGCTAATGCTTGAGTTAAATCTGCTGGTTGAATGTATCCATCTTCTGGGTGTTGGATTGCCCCAACCAAATCATCTGTGTGACATAAAGGCCAAATTTCTTTTACTTGCTGAGGAGTTAAAAATTTAACATCAACACCAATCGTTTGAGCTACACCAGCA
This sequence comes from uncultured Pelagibacteraceae bacterium, assembly GCA_902573385.1. Classification (GTDB taxonomy): domain Bacteria; phylum Pseudomonadota; class Alphaproteobacteria; order Pelagibacterales; family Pelagibacteraceae; genus Pelagibacter. The sequence continues at coordinate 36,253 of CACGJS010000003.1, forward strand.
TACTGATGATACTCATCCATTCTATCTTTTGTGCTTGCTAATCTAATGTTTGACACAACACTGAAACCTACATTTTGTCCTGTTTCTTCTTCTAATTTTTTATAGAGATTAACTGCGTATTTGTGAAGTTGTCCTACTGAGTAACTCATATTGAACAGTGGCAATAAACCCGCAGCATGCCATGTAGATCCTGAAGTTAATTCTTTTCTTTCTACAAGAACAACATCAGTACAACCTTTTTTAGCTAAGTGATAAAGAGCACTAACACCTACTACACCCCCACCAACAACAACTACTTTTGCTTTTGATTTCATAAAGCGATTTCTACTAAATTTTTATTAATTACGAAACAAAAATCGTTTAGTTGTTAAATTAAATTGATGACCCCAGTGGTCGAGGGGTTGACACAAATGAAGTCAACCAACAGCCATTGAGAGTGCCTTCTTTAGTGTATTTCTCAACTTTCCATTTAAACTCATAGTAGATCTTGTTCTTATCGAGAACTGTTACATCAAATAAAGCTGTTGAGTTATTAGAACTTATTTCTACTACCTTGTGATCTAAATGATCAAGAAGCATCTCATAAGACTTTCCTTTAATCATTAGTTTAAAATGATCTAGCGGGCCTGTATTTCTTTGATTATTTGGGTGTGCAAACTCCCATGTTTGTTCAATACCATTATCTTTTGTAGGACTATCATTTTTTTTTAAACTTTTTAACTGAATTTTTACAACTTGATAAGGTTCAATTCCAATGCTTGGCTTTATTAAATCTGCTTTAGCTGTAACAATAAACATAACAGCAAAAAATAAAATAATAACTAAATAAATTAATCCAAAAAAAGAAAGCTTTATAAATTTTTTCACTTATTTAAAGCTCTCCCAGCCACATTTTTTAGTTTATTAATTGTTTTTTGAGATCTTTTTTCCGGAGCTGTTATAATTGCAACATCCAAACAATTAGACGCTGGGTCTTTTTGGTCAATATAGTTTTCAAAATTATAAATAATATTCTTTATCATTTTTTTTGCTTTTTCTGCGTTACCTAATAAAACTTTAATAACTTGTTGAACATCAACATTTTCATGTTCTGGATGCCAACAATCAAAATCCGTTACCATAGATACAGATGCATATCTAATTTCTGCTTCTCTTGCTAATTTTGCTTCAGGCATATTCGTCATACCTATAACATCTGCATTCCATGATCTGTATAAATTAGACTCTGCTAGCGTTGAAAATTGAGGACCTTCCATAACTACGTAAGTTCCACCTCTTTGATATTCTATTTCTTCTTTTTTAATTGCTTCTTCACATGCATTCATCAGTCCTTTAGATGTTGGGTGTGCCATAGAGACATGAGCAACTATATCTTCATCAAAAAAAGTTTTATTACGTGCAAAAGTTCTATCAATAAATTGATCAATTATTACAAATTTACCTGGGAATAAATTTTCCTTTAAAGAACCAACGGCAGAAACAGATACAATATCTGTTACACCTAGCTGTTTAAAAGCATCTATATTTGCTCTAAAATTTATCTTAGAAGGAGAGATAAAATGACCACGGCCATGTCTAGGTAGAAAGTAAACCTCCTTATCTTTATATTTAGTTTTTAAAATTTTGTCAGAAGGTTTCCCCCATGAAGTATCTAATTCGATTAATTCCCTGTTTTTAAATTCCTCGACATCATAAAGACCACTACCACCTATAATTGCTAATTTATTATTTGCCATATTAAAAAAAATCTTTAATATTTATATATTAATATCCAAAAAAATGAATTTAAAAGATCATATAAGATCAATTCCAGATTACCCTAAAAAAGGAATATTATTTAGAGATATTACAACTCTAATTAAAAATGAAGAAGCTTTTACTAGATCAATTGATGAGATCATAGAAAGATCTAAAAAATTTAATTTTGATAAAATTGCGGCAATTGAGTCTAGAGGTTTTGTATTTGCCTCTGCAGTATCTTATTTGCTAAAAAAACCCTTTATATTATTTAGAAAAAAAAACAAACTACCAGCTGAAACTCATTCAATTGACTTTGAGCTTGAATATGGAACTGCTACAATGGAAGTTCATAAAGACTCTATAGAAGAAAATAATTCAATATTATTAATTGATGATTTAATTGCAACAGGTGGGACTGCTAATGCTGCAGCAAAACTAGTAGAAGTATCTAAAGGAAATGTTGCTGGATTTATTTTTGTTATAAATCTATTTGATTTGGGTGGAGCTGATAATCTTATCAAAAATGGATATAAGGTAGAAAATATTATAGAATTTCCAGGTCACTAAATTTTTTTTATTTATAATTTAGATATTTTTTCCAATTTTTTTGATAACGGATAGCATTTTCTCTTATTAATTTAATTTCCTCCTCAGTTACTTGCCTTATTATTCTTCCAGGTGCTCCAACAACTAGAGAATTGTCAGGGATTTGTTTATTTTCAGCAATTAATGCTTTAGCACCAATAATACAATTCTTACCAATTTTTGCATTATTCAAAATTACCGCTCCTATTCCTATTAAACTATTATCATCTACTGAACAGCCGTGAAGCATAACCAAATGTCCAATAGTTACATTTTTTCCTATTTTTAAAGGATATCCAGGATCAGTATGCAGAACGCTTCCGTCTTGTATATTTGATCCTTCCCCAACATAAATATTTTCAACATCACCTCTTAAAGTTGCATTAAACCAAATACTTGTATTTTTTTCTAAAGTAACATCTCCTATTACACTCGCATTGGAAGCTACCCAATTTTCACCTGAATTTTTTACTTTTTTATCTTCCAAATCATAAAACATATCTTATATATTATTATAGCATGCCAATAAAAACTCCAATATGTGATTTCAACAAAAAAGCAAAAAACTTTGAGTTAAAATCTACTAATAATAAAATTGTCACATTAAATGAAATTAAAGGTGAAAATGGAACTTTAATTATGTTTATCTGTAATCATTGCCCGTATGTTAAGGCTGTAATAAAGGATATTGTTGAAGATTGTAAAAATTTAGAGAAGCTAGGTGTTAAATCTTTAGCAATTTGTTCTAATGACTCTATTAATTATCCTGAAGATTCGTTTGATAAAATGAAAGAGTTTTCTAAAAATTATAATTTTGGTTTCCCCTACTTAATTGATGAAAATCAAGAAGTAGCAAAAAAATACGATGCAGTATGTACTCCTGACTTTTTTGGCTATAATAAAAACTTAGAATTACAATACAGGGGTAGAATTAGAGAATTAAAAGATTTAAAACCAATAAGAACTGGTGAAAGTGACTTATATAAAGCTATGAAACAAATTTCAAAAACAAGTATAGGTCCGAATGATCAAATTCCAAGTATGGGCTGCAGCATTAAATGGTTAGATAAATAATGTATTTAGTTGTCACAAGGTCATTTCCCCCTGAAGTTGGTGGGATGCAAAATTTAATGTGGGGGTTGACTAAAGAGTTATCAAAAAACTATATGCTGAAAGTGTTTGCAGATTATCAAGATAATCATAAAACTTTTGATGAACAAGTTTCCTTTTCAATTGAAAGAGTTGGTGGAATTAAACTTCTAAGAAAATATAGAAAAGCCCAATTAATCAATGAATTTATAAAAGAAAATAAAGTGGAAGGTGTGATAGCTGATCATTGGAAAAGTCTTGAATTTATCAAAACCACTAAAAAGAAAATATGCTTAATACATTCTAAAGAAATAAATCATGAAAAAAAAACAAACCTAAATAAGAGAGTTTTAAATGTATTAAATAATGTGGATTTAGTTATTGCAAATTCAAAATTCACTAAAAACTTAGCTATACAATGTGGTGTTGATGAAGACAAAATTATTGTAATTAATCCAGGTGTTCATCCTGTACAAGAATTAAAAAAAAAATCACTAGAAAAAGTAGAAAGTTTATTAAAACATAAGTCTCCAAGGTTAATTACTGTTTCACGATATGATAAAAGAAAAAATCATGAAAAAATAATTATGGCTTTACGAAATTTAAAACAAATTTACCCTGATATTGTTTACATTTGTATTGGCTATGGAGATGAAGAGGAAAATATAAAAAAACTAGTAAAAGAATTAAATCTTGAAGAGCAGGTCATGTTTTTTAAGGATATTTCTAATGAGCTTAAAAATTCACTTTTAGCTAAATCAAATATTTTTATAATGCCCTCTATTATTTACAAAAAATCTGTAGAAGGCTTTGGTATTGCTTATGTAGAGGCCGCACAATATGGAATTCCGTCTATTGGTGGAAAAGATGGTGGTGCTGCTGATGCAATTGAACATCAAAAAACAGGATTAATTTGTGATGGAAATAATTTAGAAGATATTTATTCATCTATAAATTCGATGTTAGAAAATAAGAAATATTTAGAATATGGAAAAAGCGCTAAAGATAGCGTCTCAAAGTTCTATTGGTCTAATATAATTGATGAATATAAGAAAATTTTAAATTGAATTAGACATTCTTTCAAAAATTTTTTCAGCACTCAGTTTATTTAAGTTTTCAACTTGTATTGCTTTAAAATTTTCTCTCTCAATACTAACTTTAAAAGCAGTGGTATGTTTGCCAAATAAAGTTAATCCTTTTACATTTAAATGGGCTGCCATGTGAGCTGGGCCTGTATCATTTGCTATAACAAAAGAACTATCTTTAATCAAAGAAGCTAGCTGAGAAATATCTAATACTTTTTCTCCATTTAATATTGATAGAGCATTAATATCTTTAGTATCTTTAATCTCTGAAGGGCCTGGTGCTATAACAATTTTATATTGATCATTATATTTGTTTTCAATTAGTTTAATTAATTCATTATAGTATGGCCACTTTTTAATATGTAAGTGTGCTGAACAAAAAGGAAATAAAACTATATATTTTTTTAAGTCATACTTATTCTTAATATTATCTATATTCGTGCAAGACCAACTAAAATCAGGCTTTAAAGTATTTATAGTGTTTAGGCCTGAGGTCATTAGTTGGTGATCAAATCTAGTTAGAACAGGATTTTTATCAAATTCTTCTTTTGAAACATTAGTTGGAAGAGTGGTTTCTGAACTAGACCACTTATCAGATTTAGATTTTGGAAATAAAATATTTTTATAAAAAATTGTCCTTGATGAATTTTGAAGATCATAGACTTTTTGAAAATTTAAGTTTTTTAGAATTCTAGTAAGCTGATAAAGATAAATAAGATTTAATCTTGATAATCTTTTGTCCAAAATAACATTATGAATAAATGGGTTTTTTTTAAATAATTCAAAATATGGCTTTGTAGTTAGTAAATGTATTTGGTCTTCTTTATGGTTTTCAGAAATATCTTGAATTACACCACTAGCTTGAGCTATATCGCCTAGAGAACCGTGTTTAATAATTAAAATATTGGACATGGATTTTATAACTTAACATAGTATAACATTTTATGAATAAAATTCTTGTTGAAGTATCAGTTGGAGAATTACTAGATAAAATTTCTATTTTAGAAATTAAAAAAGAAAAAATAACTGATCCAGAATCTATAAAATTCATTGAAAAAGAATACTTAATTCTTAAAGATCAACTAAATAAGAACATTAAATACGATGAAAAATTAGATGGATTATTTAATGAGCTTAAAAAAATTAATATGACTTTATGGGAAATTGAAGATGAAAAAAGATCTTATGAAAAAAATTCGGATTTTGGTGAAAAATTTATAAAAGTTTCAAGAGATATACATTTTTTAAATGATAATAGATCAAAAGTTAAACTAGAGATAAATAAAATAACTGGATCATTAATCAGAGAAATAAAAAAATATACCGCTTATTAATTATTAATTTAAGAATTTTTTTTATTTTCAATAATTTCAGTCATGCATTGAGTTGCGTATTCTCGCCATTCAGCTGAAGTTTTGTCTTTCAGTCTTTTTAAATGTTCTCTATTTTTTTTAATATCTTCTTTATATTTTATTTTATCAGCTTCTTTTAATTTTTTTTCCATATTAGTTAAATTATTTTGCATAGCTTCAATCCAACTATTTCCAAGTTCAACACACTTAACATCATTTTTTTCATCACACATTTGTTTAAAAAAGTTAAAGATAATATCATCAGATTTTATTTCTTTATTCATTATTAAAAACTAAATCTTTTTTCTAAATATTTTATAAAATTATGAATAATAAAAGTCATGAATAAATAAATTCCACCAGCCACAATAAACACTTCAATAGGTTTAAAAGTTGTTGAAATTATATATTTTGCTACTCCAGTTATATCCATTAAAGTAACTGTGCTTGCTAATGAAGTTCCTTTCATCATTAATATAATTTCATTACCATAGGCAGGTAATGATTGTCTAATTGCTACAGGTATTTGAATTTTATAAAAAATAATTTTATTTGATATACCTAAACTTTTACCTGCTTCAATAATACCCGGTTTAATTGTCTCAAAAGCTGACCTTAGAATTTCAGAAGTATAAGCTCCTGTATTTAGTGCAAAAGCAATAATTGCACACCAATAAGGTTCTTTAAAAATAACCCATAAAAATGTTGTTCTAAAATACTCTATTTGCCCTAATCCAAAATAAATTATAAAAATTTGAACCAACAAAGGAGTTCCTCTAAAGACATATGAATATCCATATGCAAACTTGCTTAAAAAAGGATTTTTATTTAATCTTAAAATTGCAAATAAAAGACCAATAAATATTCCAAAAAATAGTGATAGTGATAGTAGTTTTAAAGTTATTACTGTAGCACTAAGTAACTTTGGTAAACTTGTGGCCATTATAGTAAAATCCATTAAAATCCCCTACTATATTTAATTTCAAGTCTATTAATTAATCTCATACTTAAAAAAGTAAGTATTAAATAAATTAATGCAGCAACAGAGTAAAATAATAAGGGATCTCTTGTTGAGCCTGCTGCAATATAAGACTGTCTCATTATCTCAACTAATCCTGTTACCGAAATTAAAGAAGTATCTTTTAATGTTATCTGCCAAACGTTACTTAAGTTTGGAATAGCGAGTCTTAGCATTTGAGGCATAATAATTTTAAAAAATTGAATGTGTTTTTTAATTCCTAAAACTTTTGCAGCCTCAAATTGACCTTTGTCTATAGACTGAATAGCTCCTCTAAATACCTCTGTAGAATATGCTCCTGAGATTATACCAATTGAAAAAGATCCAGTAATAAAAGCATTTATTTCAATGTATTCAAAGTAACCAAATATTGAAGCAACGTACATTATAGCGCCACTACCGCCAAAAAAGAAAAGATAAATTACTAGTAATTCTGGAACACCTCTAATGACAGTAGTGTAAGAGTTAGCTACAAAATTTAAAAATTTATTTTTTGATAATTTTAGTGGTGTAAAAATTAATGCAAAGAAAAAACCAATTAACATTGCTGTAATCGATACAGCTATTGTCATCAAGGTTGCATAAAATAACTCATCACCCCAACCTGTTTTTCCAAATGAAAGAAGTTCCATATCGAAAGGGCGGTTAATTAAATAACCGCCATTTCAAATAAATAATTACATAGAAGCGTCAAAGCCAAAATGTTTAATTGCAAGTTTACTAATTACTCCATCTTTTCTTGCTTGATCAATAGCTTTGTTAAAAGCTTTTAAAAGCTCAGCATCTCTTGCACCTAGTGTTCCACCTAATTGAGAAGCTTGTCTTAAACCAACACCAACTCCATTTCCAAATGCTCCACCTGAAAAAGTTGGTCCAACTAGAACAACTGATTTTCCAGATTTTTCAGCATAATCAGTAAATGCAACTGCAGCAGCTAACGCAACATCACATCTTCCAGAAGCTAAATCTAAGTTTACTTCATCTTGAGTTTTGTAAGTTCTAACATTTACTTTACCTACATCACCTGACTCTAAAAAGTTTTGGTGAATAGTTCCCGTTTGAGTACAAACAGTTTTTCCTGCTAAAGCTCCTGTTATAGTTTTTAACGCTTTTTTAGCATCACTATTTGGGCTTGAAAGTCCAATACCCGCAGGTGTATCCATTCCTTCAAGACTTGAACCTTTCATTACTGCAAGAGAAGCTACTTCATCAGCATAACCTTGTGAAAAAGTAATTACTTTTTTTCTCTCATCGGTAATTGACATACCAGCCATTATTGCATCAAATTTTCTCATTTGAAGTGCTGGTATCATTCCATCCCAATCCTGCTCAACAATATCACATTGTCTTCCAATGTATCTGCAAAGCGAATAAGCTAATTCAACTTCAAATCCAATTAGTTTACCTGAAGCATCTTTAGAGTTCCAGGGAGGGTAAGCACCTTCTGTTCCAATTCTAATTTTATCAGAAGCATAAACATTTCCAATAATAAACAAAGAAGCTAAAACAGTTAAAATTGTTTTTTTAAATATATTCATTATTTCCTCCATAAATTTGAGGGAGAAATCCCTCTTTAAAGATAATTATTTCACAATTTTAAGAATTTAAAAAGAAATTTTTACAGTTTTTTAATGATTAATTGATGATGAAAAATTCCACGAACAATCAAAACTAGGTATATAAACCCTATCTAAAGTTGTATTTCCAAAATTTTTATTAAATACATCTAGCCATTTTTTTACCTGTTCTGGTTTTTTATCTTGGCTGCCAACTTGTGCTGTAATTACTCCATTAGGCTTCAATATTCTAATTAGTGAATCCATATTTTTAGAAGCTAAGTTAATACAAAATTGATCGTCATTTAGATCTACAAATATTTTGTCGTATTTATCATCTTCAACAGATTTTATACTTTCGAAAGCATCACCCCAAATACATTTAACTGAGTTTTTTTCGGTAGATTTTTTACCAATATTGCCTAAATGTTTATTACAGACATCAACTACTTCTGGATCTAATTCATACCAATCAATAAAATTAAACCCTCTTGAAATACATTCTCTAGCAACACCACCATCTCCCCCTCCTATAATTGCGGCTTTCTCAATATCTTTATTTAATTTTAATGCAGCATTAACAAAGGTTGAACTATATAAATGCTCATCTTTTGCTGCTACTTGTATTTCATTATCAATAAACAATGATTTTCCAAACTGTTCTAAATCTAATATTTCTATATGTTGCCCTACTTTTGATTTAAAATCTTCCAAAACATCATTTACTACATATGATTTTTGCAATCCAGGAGAACTGTAGATATCATGATATAGATCTTTAGTATCTCTATTAAATTCTTTTTTTACAATTCTTTTATGTTTAAATTCTTTTTTAATAATATCAATTGCAACTGAAGGACTAATTTTACCACAAGTAAAAAAATCAAAACTTATTATTCCTTTTTCAGGAAATGTATGAAAACTAATATGACTTTCAGCTAATAATGCTAAAATTGTGAATCCCTGAGGTTCAAATTTATATTTAGAAATCTTTAAAATAGTAACGTTTGCTGCTTTCGCAATTTTATTAATAACACTTTCAAATAAAGAAGAATCATGCTCTACATCAATAGCTCCAATTATATCTATGGTAATATGCTCCCCAACTTTTGTCATAAAAATTATCCACTTTTATAATTTTTTACTTTTTCTAAAATTTTTTGCATTTCTGAAAATGAAAGAATCTTAGGTTCACCCATCTTTAAAGCAATAATATATTGTTGGCAAATATTTTCTACTTCTTGTGCTAGCTCAAATGCTTTTGCTAAATTTTCTCCAAATGCAACTTGGCCGTGGTTTGACATTAAACATGCTTTCCTATTTTCTAGTGCTCTAACTATATTCATTGATAATTCATTTGTTCCGAAAGTAGCATATTCAGAGCACTTGATATTTTCACCTCCAGCGAGTGCTATCATATAATGAAATGGTGGAATTGCTTTTCCATGAGTAGATACAGCTGTAGCATTTGGCGAATGCGCATGGACTATTGCTTTTGCTTCCCATTTATTTTTATATATATCTTGATGAAACCTCCATTCTGAAGATGGATTTTTTCCTGAATTAAACCATGAAAGGAAATCTTTTTCCTCTTTTAAAGATAAAAAAACAATATCATCAGGTTTTAAAGTTTCATATTTTTTTCCAGAAGGTGTTATAAAAAAACCTTCAACATCATCTTGAGTTC
>CACGJS010000004.1 GCA_902573385.1 uncultured Pelagibacteraceae bacterium
ATGCAGGTGACAATATTAACCAAAATAATCTTAATGATATTATAAAAGAACTTTATAATACAAACTTTTTTAAAGAAGTTTCAGTTGAAATTAAAAATGATAGTTTGATAATCACCGTTTCAGAAAATCCAATAATACAAGAAGTTGTAATAGAAGGTATTAAAAAAGAAAGTTTTAAAAAAGAAATTTATAGCGCTTTAGAATTAAAAAACAAAAGTTCTTATGTTGAATTTATTGCAAAGAAAGATTTACAAAACATTAAAAATGCATTGAGAGTATCTGGATTTTATTTGTCAGAAGTAAAAACGTCAATAAAAGAAAATAATAATAATACTGTAGATTTAATTTATAATATTAACTTAGGACAAAAAGCTCTTATTAAAAATATTAAATTTATTGGTGATAAAAAATTTAAAAATCGAAAATTAAGACAAATAATAGTTTCAGAAGAAAATAAATTTTGGAAATTTTTATCTAATAAAAAATACCTTAATACAAGTCAAATAAAATTAGACGAAAGGCTTTTGTTGAACTTTTATAAAGATAGTGGTTATTACAATGCTAATATAGAATCTTCAACAGCTAAATTTATTGACGATCAAAATTTTGAATTAACATATAATATTAACGCCGGCGAAAAATTTATTTTTAATGATTTAAATATAAAACTGCCTCCTGATTATGAAAAAGAAAATTTTTTAAATATATCAAAAACACTTTTAGACCTTAAAGATAAAACTTATTCACTAAATAAGATTAATAAAATTCTTAAAGAAATTGATAAAATCGCATTACTTCAACAATATGAATTTATTAACGCTAAAGTTGAAGAAAATATTACCGATAAAAATAAACTTAATTTAACATTTGTGATAATTGAAACAGAAAAAAATTATGTTGAAAAAATCAATATACTTGGAAATATTATTACTCGAGAGAATGTAATTAGAAATTCCTTAATTGTTGATGAGGGTGATGCATTTAATGAAATCCTTCATAATAAATCAATAAATAGGATTAAAGGTAGAGGTATATTTGAAAAAGTTGAGTCCAATATTTTAAATGGAACAACTAAAAACCAAAAAATTATTGAAATTAAAGTAGAGGAAAAAGCTACTGGAGAAATTTCAGCTGGTGCAGGTGTAGGTACTAGCGGTGCAACTATTGGATTTGGAGTTAAAGAAAATAACTATATGGGTAAAGGAGTAAGAGTAAATGCAAATATGGCTTTTACTGACAATTCCGTAAGAGGTGAATTAACTTTTGAAGATCCAAATTTTAGAAACTCAAATAACTCATTGTTTACAAGCTTTAAAAGCATTAAAACCGACAATCTTACTACCTCAGGTTATGAAACATCTAATATAGGTATGTCTGTAGGTTCTAATTTTGAAAAATATGAAAATTTGTTTTTATACCCAACAATAGAAATTAATTTTGAAGAACTGAAAACATCTTCTGCAGCATCATCAAACTTAAAAAAACAAGAAGGAGATTATTTTGAAACAAATTTTAATTACGTTTTAGATTATGATAAAAGAGACCGATCTTTCCAAACTACTGAAGGTTTTAGAAGTAAATTTTCTCAAACACTGCCATTGATTGCTGATACTTATGAACTACGAAATTCCTATGAAATCAGTAAATATCAAGAATTGTATAATGGTATGCAGTCGGTTGTAAGATTAACAACATCTGCTGTTAATAGTTTAAATGATAAAGATGTTAGAATCTCAAAAAGATTAAGGATTCCAGAAAGAAAGTTAAGAGGGTTTGAAAAAGGAAAAATAGGACCCATTGAAAATAATGAATTTGTTGGTGGAAATTATTCTGCAGCTTTAAATTTATCTACAACATTGCCAAATCTATTTCCTGAAAGTCAAAATACTGACTTTAAAATTTTCTTTGATGCTGCAAGTTTATGGGGAGTAGATTATAGTAGCTCTGTCAAAGACACAGGAACAATAAGATCTGCAGCCGGTGTGGGTATTGATTGGTTTACACCAATAGGACCATTAAGTTTTAGTTTAGCACAGCCTATAAGTAAAGATTCTTCTGACAAAACTGAAGGTTTTAGATTCAATATTGGAACTACTTTTTAATGAAAATTATTAATAAATTAATATTAATTTTTTTTATTTTTAATTTTAATTTATTAAAAGCTAATGAAAATTATGTTTATGTAGATACAAACATATTAGTTAATTCTTCAGACGCAGGTAAAAGTATATCCTTAGAAATTGAAAAATTACATAAAAAGACAATTGAAGAATTAAAAAAAGTAGAAAATGAACTTAAAGAAGGTGAATCAGAAATAATCAATCAAAAAAATGTTATAAGTAAAGAAGAATTTGATAAAAGACTATCTGAATTAAGAGTTAAAGCTAAAGATTATCAAAAACAAAGAAATGATAATGCAAAAGTATTATCTCAGAAAAGAATTAAAGCTAACGAAAAATTATTAAGTTTAATACAGCCAATTTTAACAGAATATGCTAATGCTAATGAAATCGATATTATTTTTCAAAAAAAAAGTATAGTAATTGGAAAAACAGAATTAGATATTACTAATCAAATATTAGAAATATTAAACAAAAAACATAAAAAAATAGATTTTAATTAATGTCTAATACACTTAGTAAAAAAGAAATTATTAATTTATTACCACATCGCGAACCAATGCTTTTAATTGATGAATTATTAGATATTGTAAAATTAAAATCTGCTACAGCTATAATGAATGTCAAAAAAGATGGTTTTTATGTCCAAGGACATTTCCCAGGTCAACCTGTAATGCCAGGAGTATTAATTGTTGAAGCTTTTGGTCAAGCTGCAGCAGCATTAACGGCTCACGGCATAGATAAAAAAACTTATGAAAATAAACTTGTTTTTTTAATGAGTGTAGAAAAAGCAAGATTTAGAAATCCGGTCGTACCAGATTGTAAATTGGAATTAAAAATTGAGGCTATTAGATCTCACGGAAGAGTCTGGAAATATAAAGGAGAAGCTTTTGTTGGAGATAAGAAAATGGCCGATGCACAATGGTCTGCTACTATTGTTGATAGAAAATAATTAGTAATATTTGTTGATACAAAGAATATCAAAAATTTTGATAAATATTATTTAATGTTAAATCCTTTTTTTAAAAATGTGGGTCCGTTCGATGTCGAAAAATTACTTAGTAATGTTGGTATTGAAAATAATAATAATTATAAAAAAAATAAAATTTATAACGTTGCAGATTTAGTTTCAGCTACAAAAAAAGATTTAACTTTTTTTCATTCAAAAAAATATTCTTCATTGGCTTCTACTACAAAAGCATCCTACTGCATAACTTTAGAAAATCTATCTCAATTTTTACCAACCTCATGCAAAAAAATAATAGTTGATAATGTTTTGTTAACTATGGCTAAAATTACAAAGGAATTTTATCCATATTCTATTGTTGATGATTTTGATGAATCTGTAAAAGATATTTCTAAAACATCTCTGAAAAAAAAAGCAAAGTATGGAAAAAATGTTTTAATAGGTAAAAATGTAAAATTAGGTAAAAATTGTTTAATTGGTCATAATACAATTATTGAAAAAAATGTAATTATTGGATCAAATTGTTCTATTGGTTCTAATGTTATTATTAGAAATACAGTAGTTAAAGATAGTGTCAGCATTCTAGATGGATGTGTTATTGGTAAAAAAGGATTTGGTTTTTTTCCTAATCAAAACAAGAATATAAGATATCCTCACATTGGAATTGTAATAATAAATGAAAACTGTGAAATAGGTTGTGGATCTACTATTGATAGAGGATCATTATCAAATACGGTAATTGGAAAAAATACATTTTTTGATAATCAAGTACATATTGCCCATAATAATAAAATTGGAGATAATTGTATTATAGCAGGTCAAGTTGGTTTTGCTGGAAGCTCCACTTTAGGAAATAATGTTATGATTGGTGGACAGGCCGGTATTTCAGGCCATTTAAAAGTTGGAAACAATGTTCATATTGGCGGTGGAAGTGGTGTTATAAATGATATTTCTGATAACACAAAAGTAATGGGATATCCTGCAAAAAATTTAAGAGAATTTATAAAAAATAATAGATGATAGATAAAACTGCAATCATTGATTCAAAAGCAAAATTGAGTAAAAATGTTAGAGTAGGCCCGTACTGTGTAATTGGCCCTAATGTTGAGATTGAGGAAAATACTGTTATTCAATCACATGTAAATATTTCAGGTAATGTTAAAATTGGTAAAGGGAATAAGATATACCCCTTCGTTTCTATTAACGACCCACAAGATTTAAAATATGATGGAGAGCCAACTAAGCTGATAATTGGAGATAATAATAAAATCAGAGAATATGTAACAATAAACCCAGGAACAGTTGGTGGTGGTGGTAAAACAGTTATTGGAAATAATTGTTTATTTATGATTTCATCACATATCGCTCATGATTGTCAGGTAGGAAACAATGTAATAATTGCAAACAATGTTCCTTTAGGTGGTCATGCAGTTATTGAAGATAACGTTGTTATAGGAGGTAACTCTGCAGTTCAACAATTCACAAGGATTGGTAAGATGGCTATGATTGGTGGAATGACAGGAGTATTACATGACGTAATTCCTTATGGATTATCTACGGGAAATAGAAATTCATTGCAAGGATTGAACTTAATAGGGTTAAGAAGAGCTAAGTTTGAAAATAAGGATATCTTAGGCTTAAGTGAAGCTTATAAGGAGATTTTTGCTTCAAAAAATATCAATGAAAATATAAGTAAATTGAATGGCTCTTTTCAAGAAAATCTATTAGTTAAAAATGTAATTGACTTTATAACAAAAGATAAAAAAAGATCTATTTGTACACCATTTTCGTAAGATGATAGGATTAATTTTTGGTGATACAGATTTTCCAAAAGAAATTCTAAAATCTATTAAAAAAAAGAAAATAAAGTATTTAATAATTGATTTATCAAAATCAAAAAAATTTAAAAAAGATAAAAAATCTTATTCAGCTTCCATAGGTCAATTTGGTAAAATTATTAATATTCTTAAGGAAAATAACTGTAAAAAGGTCTTATTTGCTGGAAAGGTAAATAAACCAAAATTTTCTAAATTAAAATTAGATTTTAAAGGTATTTATTATATTCCAAGAATAATTAAAGCTTCAAAACTTGGAGATGCAGCTATACTCAAAGAAATTATTAAAATATTAGCTCAAAACAAAATCAAAACTGAAAATTCACTAGCATTTAATCCTGAGCTATCTTTAAAAAAAGGTAATTATTCAAAGGTTAAGCCAAACAAACAAGATCAATTAGATATTAAAAAAGCAATTAAAACATTAAATAATTTAAGACAATATAATTTTAGCCAAGGAGCTGTAGTTAGAAACAAAAAAGTAGTTTCTATAGAAGGAAAAAGTGGAACTAAAAAAATGCTTGAAAAAAGCAGAAGTAAAAAATTTATAAATTATGGTGTTTTAGTTAAATTTCCAAAAAAAAAACAAGATCTTAGAGTTGATTTACCTACTATTGGATTAAAAACTTTAAAACAAAGTAAAACTGCTGGATTAAAAGGTATTGTAGTTAAAAACAAACAGCATGTTTTTTTAGATAAAAGTAAATGTATTAAATTTGCAAATAAAAATAAGATGTTTATTTCGGTAAAATGAAAAAAATTTTTATAGTAACTGGTGAACCTTCTGGAGATAAGCTTGCTTCTAAAGTCATATCTAAACTTCAAAAAAATGATCCAAATATTCAATATTCTTGTGTTGGTGGATCACATTTAAAATCATTAGGGATAAAATCTATTTTTGACCTTAAAGAAATTACTTACATTGGTTTCACAAGTGTTTTTTTAAATATTTTTAAAATCAAAAGAAAAATAAACAATACTGTAAAAGAAATAATAAAATTTAATCCAGATATTTTATTTAGTGTAGATAGTCCTGATTTTACATTAAGAGTTGCCAAAAAAGTTAAAAAATTAAATAATAAGATTAAAACCGTTCATTATGTAGCTCCACAAGTATGGGTATGGCGAGAGGGTAGAGTAAAAAAGTTTAAAAAGTTTTTAGATCATATTTTGTTACTATTTGATTTTGAAAAAAAATATTTTGATAAAGAAAATATTCCAAACACTTTTGTTGGTCATCCATTATTAGAACTAGAAACAAAAAATAAAATAGACTTATCTAGCATCATATCAAATGATAAAAAAATTATTTCTCTTTTTTGTGGTAGTAGATCATCTGAAGTAAATTTACTTTTACCTATCTTGATTGATTTTATAAATATGATGAATACAAAATTTAATAATTTCACTTTTTTTTTTCATGCCACAGATGAGAATAAGAATTTAATTAGTGAAAAAATTGATTATACAAATTTAAAAAATGCTGAGGTTATTTCTGATGAAAATATAAAAAAACAAATACTAAATAAATCTATTTTTGCAGTTTCAAAGTCTGGAACAGTTTCTCTTGAAATTTGTAATGCAAAAGTTCCTTCTATAATTATCTATAAAATGAATTTTTTGAATTTTTTAATTGTTAAAATGCTGGTAAAAATAAAATTTGCTAACATCATCAATATTATTAATAATAAAGAAATAATTCCTGAATTAATCCAAAAAGAATGTAATGCTAAAGAGATTTACAATTCAGTTGTTTATTTATTAAAAAATCCACAATTAATGAAAAAACAAATTAATGATTGTGAAAAAACTCTAATTCGGATCAGATCAAAAACTTCTTCTTCTGATGAAGCTTCTTCTGTATTAATCAACCTTCTTATTGGTTAATCTTTTTATTACTTCTTCTTTTCCAAGTGAAATAATTATATCATATATACCAGGTCCAAATTTTGAACCTGTTAAAGCTATTCTCAAAGGCTGTCCAACGCCTTTAAAATTTGTATCATTTGTTTTAATTAGCTCATTTACTATTGGTTCTAATGTTTCTTTGCTTAGTTTATCAACGTTACCAAATTGAGTATTGAAATCAGAAATGACTTTTTTGGCTTTATCATCAATTAACTTAATATCATCCTGATTAAAATTAACTTCATCTACCATTATATATTGACCATTATTAAATATATCTTCCAAAGTTTTAGCTTTATTTTTTAGGAAAGTTAAAGATTTTTTAATCTTATCTTTTTTATCTGATTTAATTTCATTTTTATATAATTTACAGTAATTGTTTAGTTGATTAAATAAATCATTTTCATCAATATTTTTAATATAGTGCTCATTCATTGATAAAATTCTACTCATATCTAGCTTAGATGGAGATTTACCAATTCCTTCAAGATTAAAATGTTTAATACTTTCATCTAGGGTGAATATTTCTTTGTCTTTATAAGACCATCCTAATCTAAGAAGATAATTTCTTAGAGCATCTGGCATAATACCAATTTTCGAATAATCATCTAACGTAGAAGCCTTATCTCTCTTTGATAGCTTCTTTCCTTCAATTGTATGTATTAAAGGTATATGAGCAAATGAAGGTATTTCCCATTTCATAGCTTGATAAATTTGTATTTGTTTGAAGGTATTGATTTTATGGTCATCACCTCTAATTATGTGCGTCATATTCATTTGATGATCATCAACTGATGCTGATAAATTGTATGTTGGCGTTCCATCATTTCTTAATATAATAAAATCTTCGATAGTATTATTATCAATTTCAACATTACCTTGAACTAAATCTTTTAATATAGAAGTTCCATCTATTTTACTTTTAAATCTAATTACCGGCTTGATATCATTAGGTGCATCAGTTTCTTTTTTATCTCTCCACTTCCTATCATAAGTATAAGGTATCTTTTTTTGTCTTGCTCTTTTTTTTTGTTCTTCTATTTCTTCATTTGAACAATAACATTTATAAGCAAAACCATTTTTAAGTAATTCATTTACAACTTTAATATGATCTTTAACTTTTTTGGACTGTATGTACTCTTCTTTATCATAATTTATACCAATCCATTTAAGAGACTTTATTATTTGATCTTTATACTCATCTTTGGATCTTTCTTTATCAGTATCTTCAATTCTAAGATAAAAATCACCCTTTTGGTTTTTAGAATATAACCAATTAAATAAAGCTGTTCTAACCCCACCTATATGCAAAGGTCCAGTAGGAGATGGAGCAAATCTTGTTGCTACTTTTGACATTGAGAATGTTTAGACTATTTTTCTAAAAGTTTCTATATAAAGATACTAAAACACCTTGAACCTTTACTCTATCAGGCCCAAATATCTTAGTTTCGTAGTTTCTATTAGCACTTTCAAGAGCAACTGTTTTTCCTTTTCTTCTAATTCTTTTAAGCATCGCCTCATGTTCGTCTATTAAGGCTACGACAATTTTACCGTTATCTGCTGTATCAGACCTTTTGATAATGACAGTATCACCTTCATTAATACCGGCTTCTATCATTGAATCGCCTTGAACTTTTAAACCAAAGTATTGACCATTTTTTTCAAGATTATTTGGAAGAGGTATCCTAGAAACTTCATTTTGAATTGCCTCAACTGGAGTTCCAGCTGCAATTTTACCTAAAACTGGTATTTCTATATCATCAGAGTTATCATTTTTATTATCTAAACCACCCTTAATTACACTTGGTGAAAAGGTATTATATATATCATTGGCTGAAGCTGTTTCAGGTAACTTTATAACTTCTAAAGCCCTAGCTTTATGTGCTAGTCTTTTAATAAATCCTCTTTCTTCTAAAGCACTAATCAATCTATGAATTCCTGATTTTGATTTTAAATTTAGAGAATCTTTCATTTCTTCATAAGAAGGAGAGACCCCAGAAGTTCGCAACTTCTTATTAATAAATAATAATAGGTTTTTTTGTTTTTTTGTTAACATAAGAACAAATATCGTACAAACAATGTTCTATAAAAGTTCTTTTGATTTAACAATAGCAAAAAAAACCAATAAAATTAGGCTTTATTTGATTATAAGACCGAGAAAATAGAATTTTTATCTAAATTTTTTAAAAGTGATTCACCGATTAAAAAAGTATTAATAGATGTTTTTTTTTTTAGATTCAAAAGTTCTTCTTTAGTTTTTATTCCGCTTTCAGAAATCAAAGGCCCTTGATGATTTGTTAACACATTATAAATATCATAAGTTGTATTGATGTCTGTTTTAAGAGTTTTTAAATTTCTATTATTTATACCAATTAAAGCTTCTTTAAAATTTAAAGCTTTTTTTGCTTCTTCAACTGTGTGAACTTCAACAATAACTGACATATTAAATCTTAAAGCTTCTTCATATAAATCATTGGCCATATCATCAGAAACTCCTGCTAAAATAATTAATATTGCATCCGCTCCGTAACTTTTGGCCAGGGGAATTTGAAACTTATCTATAAAAAAATCCTTACATAAAATTGGTAGATTTATTTTTTCTTTAATTTTACTAACATGAATTAGATTTCCTAAGAAAAAATCTTCCTCTGTAAGAACAGATAAGCAGGTAACATTATTATTATTGTATATATTTGCAATTTCTACAGGGTTATAATTTTCAATAATTATTCCAGCTGAAGGGCTAGCTTTTTTAATTTCAGCAATAATAGATGTCTTATTATTAGATATATTTGCTTGAATTTTTTCTTTAAAATTTATGAATGAATTATTTTTATCTATAATTTCATTAAGAGAATTTAATTTTGTGGTTTTTTTTAAAAAATCTATTTTTTCAATTTTTTTTCTTATTATTTTTTCAAGAATGTTTTCAGACATTTTGTATTCTTTTTAAGTGTATGTAGGGTTTACCAGACAAAATAAATTCTCTAGTATGATTATAAGCATCTAAAAAGTCTGAAAACTTTTCATTCACAATTAAGCCTGCCGCAGCATTCAAACAAACTGCTTTAGAAAAGTCATTATCTTGACCTTTAAAAATTTCAATCATCTTATTAGCATTAAAGTTTGCATTATCACCGACTAAATTTTCAAATTTTTCAGCATTAACATTCAATGACTCTGGATTAATTATAATTTTAGATATTTGTCCATCTTTCAATTGCATAACATTTGTTTTTGCATATGGGGATATTTCATCTAAGCCATCTTCACTGTTTACAATCCACGCGAATTTAATATTTAAATTTTTAAGACTTTCAGCAAAAATTTTTAATAATTTTTTATCAAAAACTCCAACTACTTGTCTATCAACTAATGCTGGGCTGCTTAAAGGACCAATCATATTAAATATAGTTCTTCTACCAATCTTTTTTCTTACCGGACCTACAAATCTCATTGCACTATGATAGTTGGGAGCAAACATAAAACCAAAGTTATTATTATTGATCTCTTTTTCTATATCCTTTGGTTCAAGATCTATCTTAATTTTAAGAGCCTCAAGAACATCTCCAGAGCCACATTTAGATGAAACGGCTTTATTACCGTGTTTAGCTACTTTTGTACCCATACTTGCCAAAAGTAAAGCTGATGCAGTGGAAATATTTAGTGTATTCATGCCATCACCACCTGTTCCACAGGTATCTACACAACCAACTACATTTACTCTTTTTGATTTTTCTCTAAGCACATAAACACCACCAGCAATTTCATCTGAAACTTCACCTTTTTCAGATAATAGTGTTAAAAAATCATAAATTTGATCCTCACTAGCTTTACCAGTCATCAATAATTCAAAAGCAGATTTACTTTCTTCAAAAGTTAGATCCTCTTTATTTTTTAATTTTTCTAAAATTTGATCCATTTGATTAACAATTTATAAAATTTTTTAATATTTTCATTCCCAATTTAGTTTTAATACTTTCAGGGTGGAATTGCACACCATGAATATTATACTCTTTATGCTGAACACCCATAATTAATCCATCAATTGATTCAGCGGTAATTTCTAAACTTTTAGATAATGATTTTTTATCAATAATTAAGCTATGATATCTTGTAGCTTCAAATATTCTTGGAAGATTTTTTAAAATTCCAATTTTTTTAGATTTAATCTTGCTTGTTTTTCCATGCATTAATTTTTTTGCTTGGATAATTTTTGAACCAAAAACTTGTCCAATAATTTGATGTCCAAGACAAATACCGAGAAAAGGGATATCTTTATAAAGAGTTTTTAAAATATTTAAACAATTTCCAGATTGATTTGGATTTCCTGGTCCTGGAGAGATTACAATTTTTTTATATTTATTTTTTATAATTTCTTTTGAAGTAACTTTATCATTTCTAATTACATCTACTTTTGTGTTTAATGATGAAAGATAGTGGTAAATATTAAACGTAAAACTATCATAGTTATCTATTAATAATATTTTCATTATCTTAAAGCATTAATTAAAGCTTTAGCTTTATTAACTGTTTCCTCATATTCATTAATCGGTTTACTGTCTGCAACAATTCCTGCACCAGCCTGAACATAAAATTTTTTATTTTTAACAACAGCGGTTCTCAATGCAATACAAGTATCAAATTCACCATTAGCAGAAAAATAACCAATGCCACCAGCATAAACTTTTCTCTTTGTTGTTTCTAATTCATCTATAATTTCCATAGCTCTTATTTTAGGTGCTCCAGAAACAGTTCCAGCAGGGAATCCAGCTAATAGAGACTTAAATTTTGAAAATTTTTTATTATATGTACCTATTACATTAGAAACTATATGCATAACATGAGAGTATCTTTCAATAATGAAGCTTTCAGTGACTCTAACAGAATTAATTTTAGAAACTTTTCCTGCATCATTTCTTCCTAAATCTAAAAGCATTAAATGTTCAGACAATTCTTTTTTATCTTTGAGTAAATCTTTCTCGTAATAAAGATCTTCTTTATTAGTTTTACCTCTTGGTCGTGTTCCGGCTATAGGTCTTACAGTTATTTTATTATCTCTTAATCTTACTAATATTTCAGGACTGGCTCCAACTATTTGAAAATCATTAAAATTAAAGAAAAACATAAAAGGAGATGGATTTGTAACTCTTAATTTCTTGTAAATATCGAGAGGTTGTTTTGTTAACTTAGCTTCAAACCTTTGACTTAAGACTACTTGAAAAATATCCCCTAATTTAATGTATTCTTTGGCTTTATTAACTATCTTAAGAAATTTATTTTTTGGCATGTTGGATTTAACCTTAATATTTTTAACAACATTACTTTTTTGTTTATTGGAATTTTTTAAAGAAGATTGAATTTTAAGTTTTAAAAGTTCAGATTTTATATTGTTAAATTTTTTATTGTAGTTACTAATCTTTTCATCATTAAATATATTGATAATATAAAATATTTCTTTTTTTAAATTATCATGAATTACAAGTGTTCTGGGTCGCATCAATCTTACATCTGGCAAATTAAGATCATTTTTGCAATTGTTAGAAATTTTTTCAACATATCTTATTGAATCATACGAAAAGTAACCTGATATTAAAGAGCAAATTTTTGGTAATTTTTTAGGAGTTTTAAATCTAAATTCTTCAATAATATTTTCTATTAACTTATCAGGGTTTTCTTTTAGTTTTATTTTTTTTTTGTTCCTGATTAGATATGAATTTTTATTATTAAATTCCCAGATTTTGTCAGGATTTTTACCAAATATTGTATATCTGCCCTTAATTTTACCTTTTTCAACTGATTCAAAGATAAAACTATTTTTTTCAATTAAAAAGTTATCAATTAAGTTTATTATTTCTTCATCATTTTTAACTTTTTTAGAAGTGTAGATTATTTGATTTTTTTTCTTCTTGTGTTGAAACTTAAAATCATTGAAGCTTTGATTTAACATTATTTAAAAAAATTTTTCACCCGTTCAAGTGTTTTTTGATTAACTTCTACTTTATATTTTTTATCAATATAAAAATCAAATGATTGAAATAAATGATCTTTTATTTTTTGGTTTGACTTTCCAATATATTCCTCAATTAAATTAGAGTTTTTATATAGATTAGAAGTACTTATTTTATTTATCTTAACAAGATAAATATTATTTTCTTTATCATTTATAAGAGTAAAATTGTTTTTTGGTAATGAGTAAAGTAATTTGATTGAGTTTATTGAAAATTTACTATCATCTTTGATGGATTCTAATTTAATTTTTTCGATTGAGTTTTTTGACATTTCTTTAAAATCAACATCACTAAATTTTTTATCATTAATCTTCTTAATTATATCATTATTAAATTCATATTTTTTTTTTTGAAATAAAGTGTTTTTAATTTTATTTTTAAAATTTAAATTACTTAATGTAGGTAAAATCTTCTCAATTTTATTAATTTGAAATAAAATATAAAAATCACTTTCATCAATTAATTGAACTTTACCTTCATTTCTTTTTTTATATATTTTATTATGTATTTCATCCTCATTTTCACTCATTAAGAAATTTTTTTTAATAGTAGGTTTAATGTTTAGTTTTTTTGATAATTCATCAACCTCTAATCCATTAGATATGTAATTTTCTATTTCATCAATTTTTTTAAAAAAAGCTTCATTAAATTCATTAGATCCAGTTAAATTATTTGGAGTTATTTTTAAATATGAAAAATTAACATATTCTTCTTTTAAATTTTCTTCATTTTCTTTTACAAATGAGTCCAATTCAACATCTGAAAAACTATCTTTTTTTTGATATTTATTTTCTAGATTAATAAACTCGATATCTATCTTTTTATTCTCTTCAATATAATTTTTATTAGCATAAAAAAAAGGTGATTTTATGCCACCTGCAACATAAGCAAATAATTTTTTTTTCAACTCATTTTTTTTTAATTCTTGTTCAAAAGTTGCTGCTGTAAAATTTTGTGATAACAAAAATTTTTCATATTTTATTCTTGAAAATTTTTTATCTTCATCCTGAAAATTTTTATTATCTTTTATTTTTTTTACTAAAATTTTATCAGAAATAGAAATATTTAAATCTTTAATTTCCAATTCTAATATCTTTTCAGAAATAAGCATTGATAATATTTCATTTAGAACATTGTTCTCTATATTCTTTTTTATAATCTCAGGATTCATTTTTGACCGATTTATAAAATCAATAAATTCTTGAGTTGAAATGCTATAATTATTTATCTTTGCTATATTATTTGAATTTCCACTGTTAAATACTCCTCCCATTCCCCAAAAAATAAATGGGACTATAATTATGACTATCAGTATTTTAGCAAATAGTGTTTTTGAAAAGTTTCTAATAATGTTTAACATAGATAATTCTAATTTATTGATCTATAAAAGACAAACCTATAGATTAAATTAATCGTTATGACAAATAAATATATGTATTTTATAGCTAATTGGAAAATGTTTGGTGACCTAAGATCGCTGAATTCTCTTGATAAAGTTATTAAATTTTCAAAATCAAATAAAATAAATAAGGGTAGATTAATATATTGTCCTCCTTACACTTTAATTAGATCTTTTTTTAAAAAGTTTGAAAACTGTCAAATTGATATTGGAGGTCAAAATTGTCATGAAAGTGAAATTTTTGGTCCTTATACAGGTTCTGTTAATTGTCGTATGCTAAAAAATATTGGTGCTAATTATGTAATTATTGGACATTCAGAAAATAGAAAAAATGGTGAAAATAATAAATTAATTAATTTAAAGATAAAAAATGCACTCAAAGCAAAATTAAAAGTTATTTTCTGTATTGGTGAATCCTTAAATCAAAAAAAAAAAAATAATACAAAATTGATTTTATCCAAACAAATTAAAGTTGGTTTAAACAAAATAAAATATAAAAAAAATATTTTTATAGCATATGAACCTATATGGGCTATTGGGACTGGCATTATTCCCAAACCAAAAGATTTATTTGATACTGTTAAATTTATTAAAAGTAAATTTAAAGATAAATCACAAAAAGTTTTATATGGTGGTTCTGTTAATCCTCAGAATATAAATGAATTGAAAAAAATTAATAATATTAATGGTTTTTTAATAGGCGCAGCCTCACACAATTCAAAAAAATTTATTGATATAGTTAAAAAAACATATAATTAACATTCATGGAAAATATTTTATTAATACTTAATGTCATATTAGCTATAATTTTAGTTGTTTTAGTTTTACTCCAAAAATCAGAGGGTGGTGCCTTGGGTATTGGTGTTTCCCAAGATAATTTCATGTTTTCAAGATCAGCAGGTGATTTTATGACTAAAGCAACCGCAGTTATTGCAACTTTATTTATTATATGCAGTTTGAGTTTAACTATAATTTCTAGGGAAGATTTAACACCGGCTACTTCTGTGATTGATAAAATTCAAGAAAAAACAGATGATACTCCTAAAATTCCTGAAAATAACAATTAATACTTTTCATTTTAAACATATATCGCTATAAGGTAATTCCATGGCGCGATATATATTTGTCACCGGCGGCGTGGTTTCATCCTTAGGAAAGGGATTATCATCAGCATCACTAGCATATCTTCTTCAATCAAGAGGTTTTAAAGTTAGACTTAGAAAACTAGATCCATATTTGAATATAGATCCAGGAACAATGAGTCCTTTTCAGCACGGCGAAGTATTTGTAACTGATGATGGTGCAGAGACAGATCTTGACTTAGGACATTATGAAAGATTTTCAGGAATCTCTGCAAAAAAATCTGATAATATTACAACTGGAAAAATTTATAATGATGTCTTAAAAAAAGAACGTAAGGGTGGTTATATAGGTAAAACAGTACAAGTTATTCCACATGTAACTGATCGTATAAAAGAATTTATAAAAAATGATGTTGTAAAAGAAGATTTTGTTATTTGTGAAATAGGTGGAACTGTTGGTGATATAGAAAGCCTTCCTTTTGTTGAAGCTATAAGACAATTTGCAAATGATATAGGGAAAAAAAATACATTATTTATTCATCTTACTTTAGTTCCATATATGAAGGCATCTGATGAAATCAAAACTAAACCAACTCAACACTCTGTAAAAGAATTAAGAAGTATTGGTGTTCAACCTGATATAATAATTTGTAGATGTGAAAGACCTATATCTTTAGATCAAAGAAAAAAAATATCTTTATTTTGTAATGTTGATATAAAAAATGTTATTGAAACAGTTGATGTTAAAACAATTTATGAAGCACCAATTAGTTTTAATAATGAAAATTTAGATAAACAAGTCCTTGATTACTTCAAAATTAAAACAAAACGAAAAGTTAATTTAAATCCATGGAAGAAAATTACTAAAATTATTTTATATACAAAAAAAACTGTAAATATTGCTATTGTTGGCAAATATGTTGACTTGAAAGATGCATATAAATCACTGGATGAAGCTTTAACTCATGGTGGAATAAGCAACAATTTAAAAGTTAATTTAATAAGAATTGACTCTGAAAAAATAAAAATTTCTGAAATAAAGAAAAAACTAAAAGATGTATCAGGAATTTTAATACCTGGGGGATTTGGCATAAGAGGTACAGAGGGAAAAATTGAAGCTATTAAATATGCAAGAAAAAATAAAATCCCTTTTCTTGGTATTTGTTTTGGTATGCAAATGGCAATTATTGAATTTGCAAGAAATGAACTAAATATAAAAAATGCAATATCTAGTGAATTTTCAAAGAAAGGAGTTTCAATCGTTGGTTTGATAAATGAGTGGAATAAGGATGGAAGAATAATTAAAGGTACAGATAAGAACTTAGGTGGGACTATGAGACTTGGCTTATATGAAGCTAAATTAAAAGAAAATTCCTTAATTAAAGAAATTTATAAAACAAAATCTATTCTAGAAAGACATAGACACAGATATGAAGTTAATATTGATTATATGGATAAATTTGAAAAAAACGGTATGATTTTTTCTGGGATCTCTCCAGACCATAAACTACCTGAAATAATTGAATTAGAAAATCATCCATGGTTTATTGGAGTACAATTTCACCCTGAATTTAAATCTAGACCTTTAGTGCCACATCCATTATTCTCATCATTTATCAAAGCAGCCAAAAATCATAAATGAAAAATATAAAAGTAAAATGTGGAAATATAGAAATTTCAAATAATAATAAAATTTGCATTATTGCAGGCCCTTGTCAGCTTGAAACTGAACAACATGCAATGGACATGGCAGGTGCTATTAAAGAAGTAACTTCAAAATTTGATATGGGTTTTATATACAAAACTTCTTTTGATAAAGCTAACAGAACCAGTTTAAAAGCAAAAAGAGGTGTGGGTCTTGAGCAGTCATTACCAATTTTTGGTAAAATTAAAAAAGAGCTAGATGTTTCAATATTAACTGATATCCACAATTCTGAACAATGTTCCCTTGTAGCACCTTATGTTGATATATTGCAAATTCCAGCTTTTTTGTGCAGACAAACAGATTTGTTAATAGCTGCCGCTAACACAAATAAAATTATTAATGTTAAAAAAGGACAATTTCTTGCACCATGGGATATGGTTAATGTAACAAAAAAAATTGCAGACTCGGGAAATAATAATATTTTAGTCACCGAAAGAGGTGCAAGCTTTGGATACAATACATTAGTCTCAGATATGAGGTCTTTACCTATAATGGCAAAAAATGGTTATCCAGTAATATTTGATGCAACTCATTCTGTACAACAACCTGGCGGGTTAGGAGAGGCTAGCGGTGGACAAAGAGAATTTGTAGAATATTTAGCAAGAGCAGCAGTTGCGGTAGGAGTGGCTGGTGTGTTTATTGAAACTCATCAAGATCCAGATAATGCACCGTCTGATGGACCTAATATGGTTCCACTAAAAAAATTAGAAAAATTATTATCCCAACTTTCTGAAATTGATAATTTAATAAAAAGATAAATGAATAAAATTCAAAAAATAAAAGCTCGTCAAGTTTTTGACAGCAGAGGAAATCCAACAATCGAAGCTGAAGTATATTCTAAAAATTTTAGTGCTTCTGCTATATGTCCATCTGGAGCATCTACAGGTACATTTGAAGCTTTTGAAAAAAGAGATAAAAATAATAAGAAGTATTTAGGTAAGAGTGTTTTTGGTGTAGTTAATTTGGTTAATACAAAAATTTCGAAAAAACTTAAAGGCTTTAATGTTCATGATCAAGAGCGTATAGACACAATACTGATTAATCTTGATGGAACAAAACAAAAAACAAGCTTAGGTGCAAATGCAATTTTAGCTGTATCAATGGCTGTTAAAAAACTTTCAGCAAAGATTAAAAAAGTTCCTTTATATAAAACTTTTTTAGTAAAAAATAATTTTAAATTACCTTATCCGTTAATGAATATTATTAATGGTGGAGCTCATGCTAACAATGGTTTAAGAATTCAAGAATTTATGATTAGACCTGATAAAGCTAAAAACTTTACTGAAGCAATGCAAATATGTTTTATTGTGATTAACAATTTAAGAAATCTAATTAAAAAGAAAGGCCTATCAACATCTGTTGGAGATGAAGGTGGTTTTGCACCAATGATTAATAGTAATGAAGAAGCTTTAAATTTAATTGTTGATGCAATAAAAAAATCAGGTTTAAAAAATGGTAAAGATGTATCTATATGTTTAGATGTTGCTGCAAATGAATTATATAAAAAAAAAAAGTATTCAATCCATTCTAAAAAATTTATTTCTATTGAGCAATCTATAAAAAAATATAAAAAAATTATTGATAAATATAAAATTAAATCAATTGAAGATCCTTTTGCAGAAAATGATTGGATATCTTGGAATAAAATAATGAAAAAAATAAAAAATGTTCAAATTGTTGGTGATGACCTTTATGTTACTAATTTAGAAAGATTAAAAAAAGGTTTTTTAAATAATTCATCTAATTCAATATTAATTAAACTTAATCAAATTGGAACAGTTTCAGAAACACTTGAAGTTATCAAATTTGCCCAAATTATAGGCTTTAATACAATTATATCTCATAGATCAGGAGATAGTGAGGACACTTTTATATCGGACCTAGCAGTTGGAACTAATTCAAATCAAATTAAAACTGGATCCCTAGCTCGGTCAGAAAGAGTTGCTAAATATAATCAATTATTACGTATAGAAGAACAACTTGGAAAAAAAATAAAAATGAATAAGATTCATTAATGTTTAGCAAAATCAAAAAAAATTATTTTTTATTAATTTCAACATTTTTAATCTTGTATTTTTTCTTTAATCTTCTTGATGGTGAAAGAGGTCTTTTTTCATATTTTAAAAAAAAAGAAATTTTAATTTCATTGAAGAATAAAGAATCTAATTTATCAAATAAAATCAAAAACCTTGAGTTTAAAAACTCTTTATTAAGCAATAAATTGAATTTAGATTATGTTGAAGAAATTATTAGAGAAAAATTTTTATTTGGTAAAAAGGGGGAGACCCTTTATATAATAAAAGAGAATGAAAATTAGACACCCTGAAAAAGTTAATAAACCTATTAGTCCAATTAAAAAAAAACCTGATTGGATTCGATCTAAATTATTTAACAGTAAAGAGTTTTTTTTAACAAAAACTATTGTTAATAAGAATAATTTAGTAACTGTTTGTGAGGAAGCCAACTGTCCAAATATTACAGAGTGTTGGAGTAAGCAACATGCTACATTTATGATTATGGGAGATACTTGCACAAGAGGTTGTGCTTTTTGTGATGTTAAAACTGGTAAACCTAGTCAGTTGGATATTTACGAGCCATATAAGATTGCGAATGCTGTTAAAAAATTAAACTTAAAACATGTTGTGGTTACGTCTGTAGATAGAGATGATTTGGATGATGGTGGTTCAAATCATTTTTATGAAGTAATACTTCAAATAAGAAAAAAAAACCCTAAAACGACAATAGAAGTTTTAACACCTGATTTTTTGAGAAAGGGAGATTCTTATAAAAAAGTTTTAGAAGCAAATCCGGATGTTTTTAATCATAATATTGAGACTGTACCAAGTTTTTATTTAAAGGTAAGACCAGGTTCGAGATATCTTTCATCATTAGAACTTTTAAAAAATGCAAAAAAAATTAATAAAAAAATTTTTACAAAATCAGGAATAATGGTTGGTTTTGGAGAAAAAAAAGAAGAGATTTTACAAGTGATGGATGATTTAAAAGCAGCTGATGTGGATTTTTTAACTATTGGTCAATATCTTCAGCCATCTGTAAAACATTTTCCGTTAGATAGATATTATACACCTGATGAATTTGACGAGCTAGGAACAATAGCTAAAGAAAAAGGTTTTTTATTAGTATCTTCATCTCCACTTACTAGATCATCTTACCATGCTGATGAGGATTTTGTTCATCTTAAGCAAAATAGAAAAAAAAATATTAATGCCAAAAGCTTCAGTTAAGAGGTTAATTGAGTGTAAAAAAGAAGACTTGATAAATCTTGTTTTAGATATTGAAAAATATCCAAATTTTGTTCCTTTTTGTCTAGATTCAAAAATACATGATAAGAAAGAAAAAAAAGATTTATTATTAATAGTTGCTGATTTAACTATAGGAAAAGGTCCACTTAAAGATACCTATAAGAGTGATGTAAAATTTAATAAAAAAACAGATTCAATTTATGTAACAAATCTTGATGGTCCTTTAAAATATTTAGAAAATAAATGGTATTTTAAAGAAGAGAAAGGTTTTACAGAAGTGTCTTTTGATGTAGATTTTGAACTTAAAAACCATTTTTTGAATATAATTATGACCAAATCTTTTCAATTTGGATTAGATAAAATTGCTGATGCTTTTCAAAAAAGAGCTGAAGAATTATTTAATAAAAGCTAAAATTAGATTTAATGCACTATTAACACTAGCTATTTGGATCGATTTCCTTTTTTTATTTTTAAATATATATTTTTTAACTAAAGTTTTGTTACTTTTTTTAATACCTATGTAAACTAAACCAACAGGTTTTAGTTCAGTTCCACCTTTAGGTCCAGCAACTCCAGTAATTGATAGAGAAATATTAGTTTTGCTGATTTTGCTTAAATTTTTAACCATAGATAAACAAGTCTCATAGCTTACAGCCCCATACTTCATTATTGTTTTTTTAGGAACTTTAAGAATGTTAATTTTGGCTTGGTTTGAATAAGTGACCAAACCAAGAGTAAAAATTTTAGATGACCCACTTATTGAAGTAATTGAACTTGAAAGCAAACCACCAGTACAGGATTCTGCAAAAGAAACTTTAAGTTTTTTTGCACGTAGTAATTTAACTAATTTTTGAGAAAGTTTTTTCAAGAAGTAATTACCATATATAAAACAAGAACAGCAACAACATATAAACCAGCTACAACATCGTCCATAACAACACCAAAACTGTTCTTAAAATTTTTATCATAATAACTTACTGGGTAGGGTTTTGCGATGTCAAATATTCTAAATAAAATGAACATAATGAAATAAAATGTTAAAATTTGACTAGTTTCTTTTGTTCCTTCATGTGCGATTTCATAAAGACATATAGGAATTGATTGACCAACAAACTCATCAATTACTACTTCTTTTGGATCTTTATTATCCAAGTTTTTGATAAAAATATTTACCGCATAAAGAGAAATGAAAAAAATAATTATTATTCCAACTAAAACAATATTTGGTGAAATGTTTAATATATGAAATATAAAAAATAAAAATATTGTAGTTACTAAAGAAGCATAGCTACCAGGGATTTTTTTTAATTTTCCTATTCCGAATAATGTAACAAATAAAAAAATAGTTTTATTCATATCTTATAACTGAAGCTATTACTTCACATGCTATAGCTTTTTCTTTTCCAATTATACCTAATTTTTCAGTTGTTTTTCCCTTTATATTAATTTGTGAATTGGTTAATCTACACAACTTACTTATACAATTAATCATTTTATTTTTATATTTTTTTATTTTTGGTTTTTGTGTGATTATATTTATATCAATATTATTTATTATAAATTTTTTAGAATTTATTTCTTTAACAACTTGATGTAATAAAATAGTTGATCTAATATTTTTAAATTTTTTATTTTTATTTGAAAATTTTTCACCAATATCACCTTTACTACAAGCACCCAGCAAGGCATCTGTTATAGCATGTAAAACAGGATCACCGTCAGAATGACCTAATGTTCCAACTTTAGAGGGTATCTTAATTCCACCCAAATATAATTTTTTATTTGGGACCAACCTATGTACATCAAAGCCAATACCATATTTTATCAAATTTTGAGTTTTAATATCAGAACTTATTGTTATTTTCTTATTAAAAATTTCACCATTAATTAATTTAATTTTTTTACCTGCATTTATAAACAAATTAGCATCATCAGTTATGTTTATACTTTTATCATTTTGTAATTTGTATAATTTTTTATAATTAAAAGCCTGTGGAGTTTGAGTTAAATATATATTTTCTCTTTTTAAATTTATAATTTTATTTAGAGATTTTTGTTTTACAGAGTCGTTAACTTTAATAGCTGGAACTACACAGTCATTAAAATTTAATTCTTTATCTAATTTTCTTAAAAGTTTTAAAGTAAAATTTGGCCTAGCAGCATCATGTATCATTACTTTTTTAATATTTTTATTCTTTATACTTTTTAAGCCTCTATAAGCAGAGTCTGCTCTTGTTTTCCCCCCAATTATAAATCTAATTTTTTTTAGATTTAAATTCTTAATAAATTTTTTATGTTTTTTATTAATTACAACTACTATTTTGCTAAATTTCCTATATTTTTTAGCTTTATCTATAGAGTGAAGTATTAAGGGTTTTCCCTTATATAATGTGTATGGTTTAGGTATTTTTGAATTAAATCTTTTACTTTCTCCACCTGCTAGTATGATAAAACAATTACTCATGATTAATATATATATTAGTTTATTTATCTCATAATGATTGATTTTATCAAAAAAAATATATTTATTACGATTATATTCATAACTACACTATCATTAGGTTTTTTAACATTTTTAACTTTTATTGATAAAAGTATCATTAAACTTAATGAATTTAACCTTCAGGTATTACTTATTGCAGATATTATTCTTTTATTAGTTTTTTTTATAATAATATTTAATGAAATCAGAAATTATTTAAAAAAAGATATCAATACCGATGGATCAATAACCAATCGTAAATATATAATTTTTTTTTCATCATTTACACTTATACCATCAATTTTAATTTCAATTTTTTCATTATTTTTATTTTCTTTTGCCTTAGAAAAGTATTTAGATAAGAAGATAACAACAGCAGTAAATAATTCATACGAGATAGCTAGAAAATATGTAGAAGAAGTTAAAAATAAAATTGAATCAGATATTGTATTAATTGCATATGATTTAGAAAAAAATATTAGTATTTTTTATGATAATCCTAAAAGATTTATAAACATAATTAAGGCTCAAAAATTAATTAGAAGTGTTGATGAAATACACTTAATTGATAGTTCAGGGAATTTAATTGTTTCAACTTTAAATAATAGTAAATCTTATGAACCTCCATCATCGAAAGGTTTAGAAATGGTTTTTAATGAAGAAAGACCTTTAAAAATAATAAACGCTTTTGAAAATAAATCATCTGCTTTATTGAAAATGTCTGGATATATCGATACTTATTTATATGTTGTAAAATTTTTAGACGCAGATATTTCAAATTATTTGACTCAGTCTCAAGAGGCTGTAAGCTTTTATTATACTGTTGAGGATCAAAGAAGTGGCATTAAAATTTCATTCATTTTTATTTATATTGTAATTGTAACATTATTATTATTTCTATCTATTTCTATTGCTATTAAGTTTACTTCTAAATTTTTTAAATCAATTAGTAATTTGATTATAGCTTCCTCTAATATAGGTAAAGGTTATCTAGAAACTAAAGTTCCAGAAATAGAAACAGATAAAGAAATTGAAATATTAAATAAAAATTTTAATTTAATGATTGATCAGTTGAAAACCCAACAAGAAAAACTACTAATTGATGAAAGACACGAAGCATGGGAAAATGTTGCAAGAAAATTAGCACACGAAATTAAAAATCCACTTACACCAATACAATTAACTATTGATAATTTAAAAAAAAAATATAGCAATTTAATCGAAACATCTGAAAAAGATAATTTTAACAATTATCTTAAAATTATTTATAATCAAATTAAACAAATAGAAAGTTTAGTCAATGAATTTTCTGATTTTGCTAGAATGCCAAAACCAATTTTAAAAGAAAATAATTTAATCACTATACTAAAAGAAAATATTAAATTATTAAGTGAAGTTGATGTATCCTTGAAGATTAACTTTAAGTATGAAAAAGATAAAATAATTTTTGTTTGTGATAGTGAACAAATTTCTCGAGTATTTTTTAATTTAATTAAAAACTCAATTGAGAGTATTCAAGAAAAACACAGTAAAAAAGATGATTTTATTAAGAAAATTGATATAGAAATAATAAGTAAAAGTGATTATATAGAATTTACAATTATTGATAACGGACTAGGTTTTTCTGAGCAAAATTTAAAAGACATTATTAAACCATATTTTACAACTAAATCTAAAGGTAGTGGTCTTGGTTTATCAATAGTTAATAAAATTATAAATGATCACGATGGTACAATTAAATTTATACAACAAAAAATTGGTGCTAAGGTTATTATAAATTTCAAAAAAAAATGACTACAGAAATACTAATCATAGATGATAATCCTGATATTAGAAATATTTTAAATGATTTAATTAGTGACGTTGGTTATAAAACTAGAGTTGCAGCTAATTATAATCAGGCACTCTCTGAGATTGATAAAAAACTTCCTGACGTAGCAATTATAGATGTTAAACTTGATAAAGGTGATAATGATGGAATTGAATTATTAAACCATATAAAAAAAAAAAATAAAGAAGTCCCCGTTATTATAATTTCAGGGCATGCAAATATAGAAATGGCAGTTAAATCATTAAAGTCAGGTGCTTTTGAATTTATACAAAAACCTTTTGACGAAACTAGATTAATGAATTTTGTTAATAGAGCGGTCGAAAATGTTAGATTAAAAGTTAAAAATAATGAGCTTGAATCTAAATTATTTCACTCATATGAATTAATAGGAAGCAGTCAAAATATAGAAAAAATTAAGAATCAAATAATAAAATTATCAAAAACAGAAAGTAGAATTTTTATAAATGGTCCAACTGGTTGTGGAAAAGAATTAATAGCACGAAAAATTCATAAATTATCAAACAGAAATAATCATCCATTTGTAATTTTAAATGCTGCATTATTAGATGTTAAAAAGTATGAATTGGAACTTTTTGGTGAAGAAAGATCTAATGGGTCAATAGTTTATGGTTCTTTAGAAAAAGCAAGTGCTGGAACTTTACTAATTGATGAAGTTTCTGAAATCCCACTAGAGACTCAATCTAAAATTTTAAGAGTTTTAATAGATCAAAAATTTAAAAGAGTTAATGGAGATCATGACATAAAAGTTAATGTTAGAATTATTTGTTCTTCAACAAAAAATATTAAAAATGAAATTTCCTTAGGAAATTTTAGAGAAGATTTATTTCATAGATTAAATGTTTTTCAAATTGATGTTGACCCGTTAAATAAGAGAATTAATGATATATCATTATTAATTGATTATTTTTCAAAAAAGATATCAGAAAATTATAATTTAAAAAAATTTACTATTGATAGCAATAATCATTACTTAATTAATTATGATTGGCCTGGTAATGTGAGAGAATTAAGAAATTTAATTGAAAGAATAGCAATTTTAGCGCCAGACAGTAAAGAGAAAATATCTAATATAATTAAAGAATCATTAAAAAATTCTGAAAATGATAATTTCATAACAGATAATTCGTTATCAGTTCCACTAAAAGAGGCTAGAGAAAATTTTGAAAAAAATTATTTAACCACACAATTGAAAAAATTTAGTGGAAATATATCTAAAACGGCAAAATTTGTAGGTATGGAACGATCTGCTTTACATAGAAAATTGAAGGGTTTAGGAGTAAAGGATTTAAATTAGTATGAACATTATAGTTTGTGGCGCTGGAAGGGTTGGATTTACTATAGCAAAACTATTAAGTGACCAAAATCATTCAATTACAGTAATAGACCAATCAAGTGAAGATATCCAAAAAATCAATGATAGTTTGGACGTTAAAGCAATAGTTGGAAAAGCGACGTATCCATCTATTTTAGAAAATGCAAATGCTTCTGAAGCAGATATGATAATAGCAGTTACTCGAAATGATGAAATTAATATGTTGATTTGTCAAATTGCTTATTCAATTTTTAATGTTCAAAAAAAAATTGCAAGAATAAGATCTCAAGATTATCTAAATCCAAAATTTACAAAGGTATATAATAAAGAAAATTTACCTATAGATGTTATTATTTCTCCAGAAATTGAAATAGCTAAGTCCATTCAGAGAAAATTAGAAGCTCCAGGAGCATTAGACAATGTCCCTTTTGCTAAAAATAAAATTAGATTACTTGAAATTTTAGTAAATAGTAATTGTCCATTAATAGATATAAAACTTCAAGACCTTACAAAAAAATTTCCTAAATTAGAAGCTAATATTCTAGGAGTTATTAGAAATGAAAAATTTAATATTCTTAAAAAGAGTGATGTAATGAAAAAAGGAGATAAAGCTTATGTTATTATTAATGCATCTCAAATGGAATTAACTTTGTCAGCATTTGGTCATAACGAAAAGATTTCAAATAAAATTTTGATAATTGGTGGTGGTAATATTGGATTTAATCTTGCAAAAAATATTGAAGAATCTTTTGAATCACCAAGAATTAAGATTATAGAAAAAAATAAAGAAAGAGCAGAATTTATTGCTGGTGAACTTAATAATTCAATAATTATAAATGGTAATGGTCTTGACGAAGATGTTCTAGAGGAAGCAAATTTAGAAGAACTTGAAACGGTATTAGCTTTAACTAATGATGATGAAGATAATTTAATGGTAAGTGTTTTGGTTGAAAAATTTTCTAAAGAAAAAAGAACTATGGCTCTTATTAATAAACCAAATTATTCATTACTACAATCATCTTTAAAAATTGATGACTTGATTGATCCTAGGATGAATACAGTTTCAAGTATACTGAAACATGTTCATAAAGGAACTATTGAAACTGCCTATACCATACTAAATGGTGAATATGAAGTTTTAGAAGCAGATATAATTGAAACGTCTGAATTAATTAATAAAGAGCTAAAAAATTCAAACTTACCAGAAGAGATTAGAATCGGAGCAATACTAAGAGGCGAAGATATAATAATACCTAGATCAAATTTTATTTTTCAAAAAGACGATATAGTTGTTTTTCTTGCTAAAAGAGATCAATTACCAACAGTCGAAAATATATTTAGAATTAGTTCTATTTAATTTTGATGAGTTATTTTAGTTTTATTTACTTAGGGATATTCTCTTTAATTATTTCTATTTTATCTTTTTTTAATATCGTTTACTCATACTATTTTAATCTGTATTTAAATTTGGATAGTTACATTTATTCGTTATTTGCATCTTTATTTTTTGGATTAGTTTTTTTAATTAAAAAAAAAAATGACTTAAAAATATCTATTTATACAAAAATAATCACAGTAATATCAGGTTATTTAATTTTACCATTAATTATATCAATTCCATTTTATTTTAGTATTTATAATATATCTCTTCTTGATTCATACTTTGAATCAATTTCAGGTTTCACATCAACTGGTTTTACTATTTTTAAAAATATAAAACATTTAGATGAAAGCCTAATCTTATGGAGATCATCATCACAATGGATTGGTGGTTTGTATTTTCTTTTTTCAATTATAATATTATTAGACATATTCGATAACAATTTAAAAAAATCATTAACTAATTTTTTGTCATTCAATAAATCAGAAACTTTAAAGCAATCTTTTAAAATTTTTATTCTTTATTTTTTATTAACAGTTAGCTTGTTTTTTGTTTTTAAGATATTTGACTTTAGAACATTTACATCCTTTAATTTAGCTATGACTATAATTTCATCTGGTGGATTTTTACCTGTTAATGAGTTATCAGGAATCCTTAATACCGACATTAAAGAAGTTATTTTTTCTTTAACTATGCTTGTATCTTTTTTTAGTATTTTTCTAAGTTATAATTTAATATTTTTTAAATCAAAAAATATAAATTTTTTCCAAGAAGATATTTACTTATTCTTTTACTTTTTATTTCTTTTAATTACTTTTTTATTTTTTTTTAATTTTGAAAGCAATTTCAGTATAATTTTGCTTTCATTAACTAGCAGTATATCCAATATAGGATTTTCTTTAGACAAGAGTCCTTCAAATTTATCTTTTATATTTTTAATTCTTGTAATTATTGGAGGTTCTTTTTTTTCAACAAGTTCAGGAATTCGTTTTTTAAAACTATATAGTTTATTTAAATTTTCCATTAATAATTTAATTTCACATGTTAGACCAAAAAATATTTTAGTTAACAAATATAATTATTTGAATATAAGTTTTAAAAAAGATGAAGTAGATAAATATTTTTTATCTTTAGTAATATTCATTATTTCATTATTACTTTTAACATCCTTATTATCAATTTCTGGTTCTAATTTAGAAAGTTCATTTAAATTAGCAATACTAACTTTAATGAATACAGTTAATTCTTCTATGTATGGTTTGGCTAATTTCGACTTTCAGGAACTTCATTTTTTTACCAAATATTATTTAATTATCTTTATGATTATCGGTAGAGTTGAACTTTTAACTTTTTTGATTATTTGTAAGAAATTACTTTTTAAAAATTAAATTAGTAATATAAGTAGTTATAATATAATTTGCGCTCTTAGCTCAGTTGGATAGAGCATCGGTTTTCTAAACCGAGGGTCGAAGGTTCGAATCCTTCAGAGCGCGCCAAAAATCCCTCAAAATCGCTTTTTTTTTCTTCTTGAAGCGATAAATTTATCATGTTTAAATTAGATATATTCAAAAGTAATTTTTGAATTATTTGTTAACAAATAATAATAACATAAAGGAAGAATAATGTTTAAATACGTAAAACAATTAACTTCTCTAGTTGCTATGGTTGCAGTGTTGTTTACTTTTACAACTGAAACAATGGCCGCTAAGAAATCTAAGACACTAAAAAACACTCAGAAAAAAGGTTTTGTGAGATGTGGTGTATCTCAAGGTTTACCTGGTTTTTCTAATGCAGACGCATCAGGAAATTGGACTGGTGTAGACGTTGATGTATGTAGAGCGGTAGCTGCTGCAGTACTAGGAGATGCGAACAAAGTTAAGTTCACTCCATTAAGTGCTAAAGAGAGATTTACAGCTTTAACTTCTGGAGAGATTGATATCTTATCTAGAAACACAACTTGGACTCTTTCTAGAGATGCTGATATCGGTTTAACTTTCGTTGGTGTTAACTTCTACGATGGTCAAGGTTTCATGGTTAGAAAAGACTCTGGAATTACTTCTACAAGTCAATTCAAAAATGGAATTTCAGCTTGTACTAACATCGGAACAACTACAGAGTTGAATATGAGAGATTTTTTTAATTCAAAAGGAATTTCTTATACACCTGTAGCTTTTGAAAAAGCTGATGAAGTTGTTGCCGCTTATGATGCAGGTAGATGTGATACTTACACTACTGATAAATCAGGTTTAGCAGCACAAAGAACTAAAATGAGTAATCCAGATGATCACATCGTGTTACCAGAAACGATTTCAAAAGAGCCTCTAGGGCCAGTTGTTCGTCAAGGTGATTCAGTATGGGAAGATATCGTAAGATGGTCTTTAAATACTATGATCGAAGCTGAGGAGTATGGAATTACTTCTGCTAATGCTGACTCAATGAAAACTTCAGAAAACCCACAAATCAAAAGATTAGTTGGTGCTGAAGGTGAAATGGGTGCTGCATTTGGTTTAGATAACGAGTGGAACTTGAGAATTATCAAACAAGTTGGAAATTATGGTGAAAGTTATAAAAGAAATATAGCTGACACTGGTATTTTACCAGACAGAGGTCCAAATCAATTGTGGACTAAAGGTGGTATTTTATACGTTCCACCATCAAGATAATTTAAAGTTATAAATTAATAAAAAGGGCTAGATTTATCTAGCCCTTTTTTTATAGTATAAATCAAATGAAATTTAAAAAAATCCTTCCCCAATTTCTAACTCTATTATTTATAGTTATTATTTTTGGTTTTTTTACCATGAATGCTCAAGAAAACATGGACACCAGAGGTATTGAATTTGGTTTTGGTTTTTTAAAACAAGAAGCTTCATTTGATATTCAGTTTTCTTTAATAGACTATGATGGATCAAGATCTTATGCTCGTGCTTATTTAGTAGGCCTATTAAATACATTACTCGTATCTTTTATTGGTATTGTTCTTTGTACACTTTTAGGAGTTGTAGTAGGTGTTGCGAGACTTTCACCTAATTATTTAATTAGAAAAACTGCAAGTTTTTATATAGAGTTTTTTAGAAATATTCCTTTACTATTACAAATATTTTTTTGGTATTTTGCTGCACTAAGAGCATTACCTATGCCAGAAGATGCTCCTTTGTTACTAGGATCATCTTTTATGACCATTAAAGGTCTTTATACACCAGCTGCAATTTGGAATAATTTTGATGTATTTTTTATTGCACTAATAATAGCTTTAATAATAATTTACTTTTTCAATAAGTTTGCTAAAAAAAAACAAGAAGAAGAGGGAAAACAATACCCTAAATTTTTAATATCACTTGCCATATTTATAATTATTCCTGCTTTAACATTTATTATTGGTGGAGTTGATTTATCTTGGAGTTTTCCTGAGTTGAAAAAATTAGCTAAGACATCATTTACCTATGAAGGAGGACTGGGAATACCTCCAGAATTAATAGCATTAACTTTAGCTCTTACTCTATATACTGCAACTTTTATTGCAGAAAATGTTAGAGCAGGTATTCAAGGAGTTGGCAAAGGTCAAAAAGAGGCAGCAGCTTCAATTGGTTTAACACCTAGCCAAGTTTTAAAATTAGTAATAATGCCTCAAGCCCTAAGAATTATTATACCACCTACAACAAACCAATATTTAAACTTAACTAAAAACTCATCTTTAGCTGCAGCGATTGCATATCCTGATTTAGTTTTAGTATTTGCTGGTACAGCAATGATGCAAACAGGAAGAGCAATTGAAATTGTTGCAATAACCATGGCAACTTATTTAACAATTAGCTTATTTATTTCAGCATTTATGAACTGGTATAACAAACGAATTGCAATTCAGGAAAAATAAAAATGAGTAATTTAAATTTTATAAAACCAAATAAAAAAAATATAAATTTATTTTTAGTTTTAGGAATATCATTTTTTACATTAGGAATATTAGATTTCTGTTTTAATAATTTTTATGAAACAAATATTACTGGATTTTTACCAGGTTTTATAAACTTTTTTACACCCTTGATATTTGCAATGATTGGTCTTTATTTAATAAGAATAGAATATTCTGGAATTAAATTATTAGATGAGATTAACAAAAATATTAATACTAATAATTTTAATGCAGCTTTAAGTGTTAGTATAATTTTATTAATAATCTTTAGTGTAGCTCCATTACTTAACTGGTTTATTTTAGATGCTAATTTTGTGGGCGAAAGTAAAGAAGCCTGTACGGGTGGTGGTGCATGTTGGGTATATATAAAGGTTTGGTTTAATAGATTTATTTATGGAATGTACCCTAATGCCGAGCAGTGGAGAGTTAATGCAACATTTATCATTGTCTTAGCTTTAATGGGTCTTGGCTACTTCTTTCCATTAAAATTCAAAAAATATTTAACTTTCTATTATGTTATACTTTTACCAATAATTTCATTTTTATTGATTTATTATCTAATTTCAGGTGGTGAATTTGGTTTAGAGTGGGTCGAAACTGGGGCGTGGGGAGGTTTATCTTTGACTTTTATAGTTTCATTCTTTTCATTAATTTTCTGTTTTCCAATAGGTATGATGCTTGCCTTAGGTAGAAGATCTGAATTAGGAGTAATTAAATATTCATCACTTTCATTCATTGAATTTTGGAGAGGTGTACCACTAATTACGGTATTATTTATGTCAGCAGTTATGTTTCCTATGTTTTTACCTGACGGAACATATGTAGATAAATTAATTAGAGTTATAGTTGCTATTACATTATTTGAAGCTGCTTATACAGCAGAAGTCATTAGAGGTGGATTGCAGGCACTTCCTAGAGGTCAATACGATGCTGCAAAATCCTTAGGTATGGGATATTGGAGATTGCATTTATTAGTAATTCTTCCGCAAGCTTTAAAGTTGGTAATACCAGGA
This sequence comes from uncultured Pelagibacteraceae bacterium, assembly GCA_902573385.1. Taxonomy (GTDB): domain Bacteria; phylum Pseudomonadota; class Alphaproteobacteria; order Pelagibacterales; family Pelagibacteraceae; genus Pelagibacter. The sequence continues at coordinate 32,244 of CACGJS010000004.1, forward strand.
ATTGCAAATACTTTTTTAGCACTTATTAAAGATACTCCATTAATATTTGTTGTTGGATTGCTAGAATTAGTAGGGATGCTGAATTTAGCAAAAACAAATCCAAAATGGTTAGGTTTTTCAATGGAAGGTTATGTATTTGCTGGAATAATATTCTGGATTATTTGTTATAGTATGAGTAAATATAGTCAAAAATTAGAATTAAAATATAAAACAGATAGATAAAATATGTCAGATTCAATTATTCAAATGCAAAATGTAAATAAATGGTATGGTGATTTTCAGGTTTTAAAAGAAATTAATTTAGAAGTTAAACCTAAAGAAAAAATAGTTGTTTGTGGGCCATCTGGATCTGGTAAATCTACATTAATTAGATGCATAAATAGATTGGAAGAACACCAAGAAGGCAATATTGTTGTTGATGGAACAGAAATATCTGAAGACACAAAAAATATTGAACAAGTTAGAGCAGAAGTTGGAATGGTTTTTCAGCAATTTAACTTATTTCCTCACTTATCAATTATTGATAACTGCACGCTTGCTCCTATTTGGGTGAAAAAAATGCCTAAAAAAGAAGCAGAAGAATTAGCACTTAAACATTTAGAACGAGTTCAAATTTTAGATCAGGCTCAAAAATTTCCAGGTCAATTATCTGGTGGCCAACAACAAAGGGTAGCAATAGCTAGAGCTTTATGCATGGAGCCTAAAATAATGCTATTTGATGAACCAACATCAGCATTAGATCCCGAAATGATCAAAGAAGTGCTCGATGTGATGGTAAATTTAGCAAAAGAAGGAATGACAATGATAGTTGTTACTCATGAAATGGGTTTTGCTAAAGAAGTTGCGGATTGTATGATCTTTATGGACGAAGGAAGGATTGTAGAAAAAGCTGACACTAAGGACTTTTTTGACAATCCTAAAAGCGAAAGAACAAAACTATTTTTAAGCCAGATTTTGTAATTTGAAGTAGTTTTGATACACAAAATATATAAAATATTTCATTTATGTTCTTGACAGGTTTATAAAAACTACTGTTTTTAACAAAAATAAATAAATTTTTTTATTGCAGTTATCATTAAAAATATGTTCAATATGATTTAAATAAACATTTAAGAGGGGTCTTAATGGAAGATAATTTTAATAAACATCTTGGTAATAAATTAAAGCTTAGAAGATTGGCTTTAGGATTAACTCAAACTAAAGTAGCTAGAGCTATCAATGTAACATTTCAACAAATTCAAAAATATGAAAAAGGAACTAATGGAGTAAGTTCAATAAGATTATTGCAACTTTCAAATTATTTAAAAATACCTATTAACTATTTTTATGAGGGTTTTCCAGAATATTTAATAAATCTTGAAAAATCTAAAGAAGGACACATGAATGTAAATTATAATTTTTTAGTTAAAATGTACTCAGAGCTATCAAATGAACAAAAGCTAAAATTTAATAAAAATTTAGAAAATTTAAATACACGAATAGCTAAAGTAATTTAATTTTGATTCTTAAATTTAAGAATCATACCAGCTAATAATTGATTAGAAATCAATTAATATCCAGAAGTTTTTTAAATTATAAAAATTAATGATCAAAAATAATTTAAAAATATATAAAAACTTAAAAGTTATAGTCACAGGTTCAACAGGTTTTAAAGGTGCTTGGTTATGTTTTTGGTTAAATTTACTTGGAGCTAGAGTAATTGGTATAGCTTTAAAACCAGAAAAAGGTTCTATAGTTTTTAATAAATTTTCATTATCAAAAAAAATAAAACAAATTTATTTAGATATTAATAATTTTAAAAAATTAAATGAAATAGTAAAAAAGCAAAAACCAGATATAGTGTTTCATTTAGCGGCGCAGTCAGTTGTTTCAGAAAGTTATATCAACCCAATAGATACAATGAGGACCAATGTCATTGGAAGTGCAAATATATTAGAAACTGTTAGATTAAATAAAATTAAAAATCTCATATATATAACTTCAGACAAATGTTATTTAAATGATGGAAGAAAAACTTCTTATTTGGAAGATGATATTTTAGGTGGTAAAGATTTATATTCAGCATCAAAAGCTTGTGCTGAATTAACTTTTGAGGCTTATCATGAAAGTTTCTTATTAAAAAAAAGAGTTTTATCCTATGCAACAACGAGAGCTGGAAATGTGGTTGGAGGGGGCGATATGAAAAAAAATAGAATAGTTCCTGATGTTATAAAATCATTAAAGAATAAAAAACCATTAATTATACGAAGTCCAGAAGCAACAAGACCTTGGCAACATGTTTTAGAGCCAGTATCAGGTTATTTAAGATTGGGTGAATTATTAATTAATAAAAGACTTTCAGCTTCTTTAAAACCTAATTGGAACTTTGGTCCTAATCCTATAAATTGTAAACCGGTGCTACAAGTAGTAAAAGAAATAATAAATTGCTGGGGCGAAGAAAAAAAAATAAATATTATTAAAAATAATCAATTTAAAGAAGCAAAATTACTAATGATAAGCAATAATAAAGCAAAAAAAGAACTTGATTGGACACCAACATTAAACTTTAAGGATACAATAAAAATGACGGTACAATGGTACAAAAGTTGTTTTTATGAGAATAAAGTTGAAGAAATTACTAGGAAACAAATTGAATATTTTTCAAAAAGATAAAATTATTTTATAAATGAAAAAAAAATGCAGAATTTGTTATAATAAACTGATTTCAATATTAAACTTTAAAAAAGTAGCTTTATCAGGCGATTTTCTTAAAAAAAATAAAATTAAAAATCAGAAAAGATACCCTTTATCAATTGGTGTATGTAAAAAATGCAAGCATGTGCAAATTCAAAATATAGTAAATCCAAAAAAACTTTTTAATTTTTATGAATGGGAAACTGGAGTTTCAAGAAGTAATATCAATTTAATTTCTGATTTATTGAAAAATTTAAGTAAAAACTTTTATTTAAATAAAAAAAGTAAAGTTTTTGAAATTGCAAGTAATGACGGTAGCTTATTAAAAGAAGTAAAAAATAAATATAAAAGCTTTGTGTTAGGGATTGATCCAGCGAAAAACTTATTAAAAGTGTCAAAAAAAAATCAAATAAAAACAATAGTTGATTTTTTTTCTTATGAAAAATCAAAAAAAATAAAAAATGAATTTGGTTTTTTTGATTTTTGTATAGCTAGAAATGTAATAGCGCACACACCAAATCCAAATGATATTTTTAAAGGTGTTAACAATTTAATGAATGATAAAAGTATATTTGTTATTGAAGTACCACACTTAGAAAGTATATATAAAGACAATCAATATGATAATATGTTTCATGAGCATATTGGTTTTCATTCTATACGGTCAATAGAAGATCTTTGTAAAAAAAATGACCTAAAGGTTGTAGATGTGGAAAAAATAGATTCACAAGGTGGTTCTATTAGGTGTTATATTTCTAAAAAAAATTCAAAATTTAAAAAAAATCTTAAAATAAATTTATTTTTAAATAAAGAAAAAAATATAGGTCTTTTTAAACTTAAAACATGGATGAATTTTTCAGAAAAAGTTAATAATCATAAGAAAAAATTGAACAAATTTTTAAAAGAACTTAAAATAAAAAAAAAAAATATTTCAGCTTATGGTGCTTCTGGAAAAGGACATCTCTTGTTACAAGTTTGTCAAATTGGAAGTAACTTTTTAGATAATATTTATGATAAAAGTAAACTAAAACAAGGAAAATATACACCGGGTACTCATATCAAAATAATTGATCCAAAATATATTGATGCAAAAAAAATTGATTATTTATTATTATTATCATGGAACCTAGCAAAAGAAATAGCAAAACAAGAAAAAAAATATTTAAAAGAAAATGGAAAAATAATTGTCCCATTTCCAAATCCACATATATTTAAATAAACGATTTGAAACAATTTTCTAGTTCATCGATAGGTAAATCTATATCACCTTTATCTTTATTATCACTATTAACTTCTTTAGTTTGTATTAATCTATAATCTAAATTGTTAATAGAGGATAATCTTTCAAATACTGTTTGAGTATGAGTTATAGGTTTAATTTCAATAACTTTTGTTTTTGGTAAACAAAATATCAAATTCACTAATGCTGCTCCATGTGCACCAATAATAACATCTGCATTTTGGAATAAATATACTGTTTCTAAAAAAGTTAATTTGGTAAGTTGATATTTTACAAAGCCTTCTTTAGATAGGTAATTACTAACTTCTTTTTCATTTATAAATTGACAATGTTTAGACAAAGAGTCAGTTCTATCAATAAATACTTTTTTGTTAGCATTAAATTTTTTTGCATATGGTAAGAAAGTATCCTTTAGCCAATTTATAACCCAAGTAGGTTGAAATTTAAATTGATCTTTAATAAATCCCTTATAATAACTTGGATGATCAACTATTAAAAGTTCATCTGCTTGTATATGTCTATATTTTTCACTATCAATTATTTGATTATTTTTAATATTAAGAATTGAAAGTGTTTCTTTGTGAAAATTATTTAAATTTGGCGTATAAAAATAATTTATTTTTTCAATAGGAAAATTTTCAGAACATAGTTTTATTTTTGGAAGCATTTCTAACAACCAATGACCATAATTATTCCCACTTGCACCTTGCACTAAAGAAAGAACACTGCCTTTAATTTTTTTTTTAATTGCTGGTGTACCCTTTGTTAGTACTACATTACTTGATGCATCTTTAAGTTCACCATGAATTTGCTGATATGAAATTTTATTAATTAAATCATTTTTGCTTATTATTGCAACATGATTAACGTAATCTGTGTAAACTCTACCATTTTTAATTTTATATGTATAATAATCCTTAACACCTTCAATATCAGACCTTATATTTAAAATTTTTCTTTTTTC